>NZ_JADDKI010000205.1:0-8888 GCF_015356725.1 Dietzia sp. SYD-A1 | reverse complement strand
CGGGTGGGACGGCGCGGAGGGAACCGGGCACGGGCGGCCGTGGGCACGGGTGAAGGCGCGCACGGCACGTGAGTCAGCTCACAGTATGGGCGCGCGCCAGGGTCGCGGTACACCCGAAAGGGGAGGGTCGGGGGGTGGCCGGACACCCGCCCCTGGATTACTAGGAGATGCAAGTATAGGGTGATGGCCATCACGGGAGAAGAGCCGCGCGGACACGACGGACCGCGGCCTCACGACGAAGGGATGTCCATGTCTGATCTCAGGCAGATCGACCACTACATCAACGGCGCGAGGGTCGCCGGGACGGGTGGCCGCACCCACGAGGTGCTCAACCCCAGCACGGGTATGGCGCAGGCCGTGGTGCCGTTGGCGTCGACGGCCGAGGTCGACGACGTGATCGCCAAGGCCGCCGAGGCCCAGAAGTCGTGGGCGGCGCAGAACCCCCAGAAGCGCGCCCGCGTGCTGATGCGCGTCGTCGACCTGATCAACCAGAACATGGACGAGCTCGCCGAGTTGCTGGCGATCGAGCACGGCAAGACCACCCCGGACGCGCGTGGAGACATCCAGCGTGGCCTCGAGGTGCTCGAGTTCGCGATCGGGATCCCGCACCTGCTCAAGGGTGAGTACACCGAGAACGCCGGGGGCGGCGTGGACGTCTACTCCATGCGTCAGCCGCTCGGTGTCGTGGCCGGGATCACCCCGTTCAACTTCCCCGCCATGATCCCGCTTTGGAAGGCGGGCCCGGCCATCGCGTGCGGCAACGCCTTCGTGCTCAAGCCCTCCGAGCGCGATCCCTCGGTCCCGGTGCGCCTGGCCGAGTTGTTCACCGAGGCGGGCCTGCCCGACGGCATCTTCCAGGTCGTCCACGGCGACAAGGAGGCCGTCGACGCGATCCTCAACAACGACACGATCCAGGCGGTCGGGTTCGTCGGGTCGACCCCGATCGCGCAGTACATCTACGAGAACGCGGCCCGCACCGGCAAGCGCGCGCAGTGCTTCGGTGGCGCCAAGAACCACATGATCATCATGCCCGACGCGGACCTCGAGCAGGCCGCGGACGCCCTGGTCGGGGCCGGTTTCGGCTCCGCTGGTGAGCGGTGCATGGCGATCTCCGTCGCCGTTCCCGTGGGCGAGGGCACCGCCGAGGCGCTGCTGGAGAAGCTGGTGCCCAAGGTCAAGGAGCTGAGGGTGGGCCACAGCCACGACCCGAACGCCGACTACGGCCCGCTGGTCACGCCCGAGTCCAAGGCCCGTGTGCTGGACTACATCGACCAGGGCGAGAAGGCCGGCGCGGAGATCCTCATCGACGGCCGCGGTGTGGGTGCCTACACGGACGAGTTCAACGGCGAGGACATCTCCGGGGGCTACTACGTCGGCCCCACGCTCATGGACAAGGTCACCCCCGACATGAGCGTCTACACGGACGAGATCTTCGGCCCCGTCCTCGTCGTGGTCCACGCCAAGGACTACGACGAGGCCCTTCGCCTGCCCAACGAGCACGAGTACGGCAACGGCGTGGCCATCTTCACCCGCGACGGCGACGCCGCCCGCGAGTTCGTGTCCAACGTCCAGGTGGGCATGGTCGGCGTCAACGTGCCGATCCCCGTGCCGATCGCGTACCACACCTTCGGCGGCTGGAAGAAGTCCGGATTCGGCGACCTCAACCAGCACGGCCCCGAGTCGATCAAGTTCTACTCCAAGGTCAAGACGGTCACCCAGCGCTGGCCGTCGGGCATCAAGGACGGGGCCGAGTTCGTCATCCCCACGATGGACTGACCGGTCCCGCAGCGCGATAGCCGGGCACCGCGACAACCGGGCACCGTATGAGAGGAACACCCATGTTCACCCTGGATGACGACGACAAGGTCATCGTCGACACCGCCCGCGACTTCGCGGCCAAGCGGATCGCGCCCATGGCGCAGGAGTGGGACGCGAGCCATCATTTCCCGAAAGACGTCCTCCGCGAGGCGGCCGAGATGGGGATGGGCGCCATCTACGTCTCCGAGGACGTCGGGGGCAGCGGGATGCGTCGCCTCGACGGTGTCCGGATCTTCGAGCAGCTCGCCCGGGGATGCCCGTCGGTGGCCGCGTACCTGTCCATCCACAACATGTGCGTGTGGATGGTCGACGAGTTCGGCACCGAGGAGCAGCGTCGCGAGTGGATCCCGAGGATGGCGTCGCTGGAGCTGTTCGCCAGCTACTGCCTCACCGAGCCCGGTGCCGGTTCGGACGCGGCGGCCCTGCGGACCAAGGCGGTCAAGGAGGGCGAGGGCGAGTCCGCGGAGTACGTCCTCACCGGCACCAAGCAGTTCATCTCCGGTGGGGGTCAGTCGGACGTCTACGTGGTGATGGCCCGCACCGGTGAGGCCGGCCCCAAAGGGATCTCGGCTTTTCTCGTCCCCGCGGACTCCGAGGGACTGAGCTTCGGCCCGGACGAGCAGAAGATGGGGTGGAACGCCCAGCCGACCGCGCAGGTGATCATGGAGGGTGTCCGGGTCCCGGCCGCGAACCTCATCGGTGGCGCCGAAACGGGGGGAGAGGGCCTCGGGTTCACCATCGCCATGAAGGGCCTCAACGGCGGGCGCATCAACATCGCCGCCTGCTCCCTGGGTGGGGCCCAGGACGCGTACTCGCGGGCCGTCGCCCACGTGCGGGACCGGGAGGCCTTCGGCGGTGCGCTCATCGACGAGCCGACGATCCGCTTCACCCTCGCCGAGATGGCGACGGAGTTGGAGGCCAGCCGGCTCATGCTGTGGCGGGCCGCCGCGGCCCTGGACGCCAAGGAGCCGGACCATGTCGAGAAGTGCGCGATGGCGAAGCTGTTCGTCACCGACCACTGCTTCGACATCGCGGACCGGGCACTGCAACTCTTCGGCGGGTACGGATACCTCGCCGAGTACGGAATAGAGAAGATCGTGCGAGATCTCCGGGTGCACCGCATCCTGGAGGGGACGAACGAAATCATGCGTGTCGTCGTCGGCCGGGCCGTCGCCGCGCGCGGACTGGGAGCGTAGGACATGGACAACCGATCGCAGACCGTGGCGTTTCTCGGGCTGGGCAACATGGGTGGACCCATGGCCGCCAACCTGGTGGGCGCCGGATTCGTCGTCAGGGGGTTCGACCCGGTGGAAGCGGCGCAGGAGGCGGCCCGCACCGCCGGGGTCACCGTGTGTGACTCGCCCGCCGAGGCGGTCAGGGGAGCAGGTGTGGTGATCACGATGCTGCCCAACGGTGCGCTGGTGACCTCGACCTATGACGAAGTGCTGGGCGAGGCGGGGGAGGGGACCCTGTTCATCGACTCCTCCACGATCTCGGTCGACGACGCCCGTGCGGTCCATGCCAAGGCGGTGGACGCCGGGATGCTCCAGGTCGACGCGCCCGTCTCCGGTGGCGTCAAAGGTGCGACCGCCGGCACGCTGGCGTTCATGGTCGGCGGGGAGGACGAGGCGTTCGCGGCCGGGCAGCCCGTCCTGGAGCCCATGGCGGGCAAGGTCATCCACTGCGGAGGGGCGGGGGCCGGGCAGGCCGCCAAGGTCTGCAACAACATGGTGCTGGCCGTGCACCAGATCGCGATCGCCGAGGCGTTCGTGCTCGCGGAGGGACTGGGCCTCGATCACCAGGCCCTCTTCGACGTGGTCACCGGCGCGACCGGCAACAGCTGGGCGCTGCACACCAACTGCCCCGTCCCCGGCCCCGTCCCCACCTCGCCCGCCAACAACGACTTCACGCCCGGCTTCGCCACGGCTCTCATGAACAAGGATCTCGGGCTGGCGCTCGCGGCCCTGGAGAGCACTGGTACGGTCGCTCCGCTGGGAGCAGCAGCGGCGGCCCTGTACGACGAGTTCGCGCAGGACAACGGTGGCAAGGACTTCAGCGCCATCATCACCAGCATCCGCGAGTCCTCGCGGAGCTGAACACCTCCACTCTCGGGAGAACACCATGTCCACCCTCCGCCCCAAGGATTCAGACGCTGTACTGGGGGCCCTGCGCAGGGCCCGTCGCACCACCGGTGTGCCGGTCGTCTTCGCCGGCGAGGTCACCGGTGAGACCGCCAGGCTGAACCGCTTCATCGGGGTCCGCACCGACTCCATGCAGGGGTTGGCCGTGGCCAGGGGGCGTGGCCTCGGTGGTCATGTGCTGGCCTCGGGTCGACCGGCGACGGTCCGTGACTACGAGGAGTGCTCGAGGATCACCCGGGACTACGCCGACGCGGTGGACCGCGAGGGCTTGCGGGCGATCATCTCCGTCCCCGTGATGGTCTCGGGGGTGGCGCGGACCATCCTCTACGGATCGGCCCGGGTCGCGACCCAGTTCGGCGACCAGGTCACCCGGACGTTCACCTCCGTCGCCGCGGACCTGGCCTCAGAGTTCAGGATCCACGACGAGGTCGACAGACGACTGCGTATGGCCGATCACGCCGTCGCGGAGCAGAACTTCGGACTGGAGTCCGCGGACCGGGAACGTCTGCGTGTCCTGCACGGCGAGTTGCGTGCGATCGCCGCCGAGCTGGGCGACCCCGGCCTCCGGGAGAGGCTGCTGGCCGCGGGGTCCGCCCTGGCGGGGGTCGGCAGGGCGCCCGAGGAGGGCCGGGACGTCCCCCAGGCGCCGACGGTCCTGTCCCCGCGGGAGATCGACGTCCTCGCGCAGGTGGCGCTCGGATGTTCCAATGCCGAGGTCGGCGCCCGGCTGTCCCTGTCGCCGGAGACGATCAAGGCCTACCTGCGCAACATCGGGACGAAGCTGGGCACACGGTCACGGATGGAGTCCGTGGCCCGGGCCCGGCTCCTCGGCGTCCTGCCCTGATCCGACCAGCCGCCCCTCGTCACGCGGGGGTGGGGTCCACCCCGACCCTGACCCCGGTCGCCGGCCGGGTGAGCATCGTGGTCCACGGGAACGTCAGATCGTCGGGGTCGTCGCTGATCCGCACCCCCGGCCTGCACAGCGCCGCGACGGTCGCGGACAGGGCGGTCACCGCGATCTTCTCGCCGGGACACCGGTGGCCGGTGCGCACCCCGGCGCCGCCGTGGGGGATGAAGGCCTGCAGCTGCTCGGCGTCGTCGACGCCGAGGAACCGTTCCGGGTCGAAGGTCCCCGCGTCGAGCCAGTGGTTCGGATCCGTATCCGTTCCCTGGAGGTCGAGAAGGACGCGGTGCCCCTTGTGTACCGGGCACCCGCGGACCTCGAAGTCCGTCGTCGCGAGCGCCGGCAGCATCGGGACGAACGGGTAGACCCGCCTCACCTCCTGGGCGAACGCGACCGCCTCGGGGACCTCGGTGAGACGGCCGGCGTCCGCCGACGCCTCGCGGATGCGGTCCCGCCACCCCGGGTTCTCGGCCAGGGCGACGGCCGCGAACGCCGCGAAGCGGGCGACCGCCACGGTGGGGCGGGTGAGGTTCTGCAGTTCCACCGCCGCGGTGCGGTCGTCGACCAACCGGCCGTCCTCGTCCCGGAGGTCGGCCATCGCCGCGACGACCGAGTCGGGGTCGGGCTGTAGCGCACCCGACCGGACCTTGCGCACCAGGGACGTGGCCCAGCGGTCGAGACGGAGGCGTTCCACCTGAGCCACGGGGTTCCCCGAGACCCGACCGAAGGTGTCGAGGAGTCTGCTCATCTGCCGCGCACGCCTGTCCGACTCCTCGGGGCGCAGCGGCAGCCCGGCCCAGCGGAAGGCCGCGCGGCCGTAGGCGGTGGTGGTGTCGTGGTAGACGGTGCCCGATCCGTGGCGCGTCCACTGGCCGAGCATGTGCTCGAGTTCCTCCGCCACGAGGGAGGCGAACCGCGCCACCCGGTCGTCGTCGTAGGCCAGGTCTGCGAGCGCGTTCTTCCGGACGGTGTGGGCGTGGCCGTCCAGGCCGTGGACAGCGCCGGGTCCGAAGAGCGGGAGCCGGACGAACGCGGGCATCGCCCCCTCGCGCTTGACCTTGTCGGAGTCGTAGAAGTGGCGGACACCCTCCACTCCGCGCAACAGCACGGCCTTGCGACCCATGAGGCGCAGTCGCACCGGCGTCTGCGAGTCGGCGGGCAGTCCCGCGCGTTGCCGCACGCGGGAGGTGAAGAGGTATCCGGAACGGAGGAAGTCGAGGGACTGTTCGCGGAGCCGTCGGTGATCGTTGGGCGACATCGGTGTCTCCAGTCAGTCGGGGGCACGGTACGCCGCACACCCTAGGGCCGACTGGAGGTCGGGGCATCCGGTCCCGCCCCCTCTCCGATCGGTCCGCACGGTCAGCGCCGGTGTGGGACGGATCACGCCCCACATACTTTCGGGTGTATCGGGTGTGGTGGTCATCACATACCGTTCGCCTCAATCGACGCCAGAGCGTCGGCGATCACCCCCTCTCGCCGGAGGTCCGATACCCGGCGAGCCAGACACGACTGGAGTTGTCTTGACGCAGTCCCGAACCACCCCGCCGGGGGACGCGGCACCGCAGTCCCCCACCCTTCCGCCGGTCGAGCAGAAGACCTCGCTGAAGAAGGTCGCCGCGGCCTCCTCGATCGGTACCACCATCGAGTGGTACGACTTCTTCATCTACGGCACCGCCGCCGCGCTCGTCTTCCCGGCGCTGTTCTTCCCCGATCAGAACCCCGCGACGGCGACGCTGTCCTCGTTCGCGACGTTCGCCGTGGCGTTCTTCGCCCGGCCCGTCGGTGCGGCGATCTTCGGCCACTTCGGTGACCGGATCGGCCGCAAGAACACCCTCGTGTGGACGCTCATCATCATGGGCGTGGCGACCGTGTTCATCGGTCTGCTGCCCGGGTACAACACCGGGGCCTTCGGCGTCTTCTCGGGCGGCATCGGGATCTGGGCACCGACACTCCTCGTGGTGTGCAGGTTCTTCCAGGGCTTCGCGGTCGGCGGCGAATGGGCCGGAGCCACCCTGCTCACGGCCGAATACGCACCCGAGGGTAAGCGCGGCATGATGGCCATGTGGCCGCAGCTGGGCGTGGCCTTCGCCTTCTTCCTCTCCTCGGGCACGTTCCTGGTGTTCTCCCTCGTCGCCGGTGGCGGCGCGGACCTCGACAGCCCGTTCATGCAGTACGGCTGGCGTATCCCGTTCCTGCTCTCCGCCGTCCTGGTCCTGGTGGGCCTGTGGATCCGTCTGACCGTCGAGGAGACCCCCGTCTTCCGCCAGACCCAGGCCCGCGAGGCCAAGGAGGCCGCCGCGACCGCGGCGGCGGACCGGGCCGCGAACAGGGCCACCGCTCCCAAGACGCTGCCCTTCGCCGATGCCCTGCGCTTCCAGTGGAAGGAGATCATCATCGCGGGTGGCGCGCTCACCTCGCTGTTCTCCCTCTTCTACATGGGCACCTCGTTCCTCACCAACTACGCGACCGCCACCCTGGGGCACTCGCGGCCGTTCGTCCTGGCCATGGGCATGATCGCCGCACTGATCTTCGGCGCCGCCATCGCGTTGTCGGCGATGTACTCCGACAAGATCGGCCGGAGGAAGGTCATCGGCACCTCGGTCGGGCTCGCCATCCCGTGGACACTGGTCGTCTTCCCGATCCTCGACACCGGGTCGACCGTCGCCTTCGGTCTGGTCCTGTTCGTCACGCTGGTCATCTTCGGCATCGCCTACGGCCCGGCCGGCGCGCTGCTCCCGGAGCTGTTCCAGGCCCGTTACCGCTACACCGGTGCCGGCCTGGGCTACAACCTCGCCGGCATCCTCGGTGGCGCGTTGCCGCCGCTGGCCGCGGCCGCGATGATCGGCGCCGGCAACACCCTGGGTGTCGGCCTGATGCTCTCCGCGCTGTCGATCATATCCATGATCTGCATCTTCCTCATGACGGAGTCGAGCAAGAACGTTATCCACGCCGACGCCGAGCCGGACGACTCGCGGCTCGTCGCCACCGAGATGCCGTGACCGAGGTCTGACGAGTTCGGTCCAGGATCCGCACGACGGATCCTCCCCGGACAGCCGCGCCCGGCCCCACCCGAGAGGGGGCCGGGCGCGGTGTTGTTACTCCGGGGCCCCGCTGGTCAGAAGTCGCCGGCGGTCCGCCGGAGCGACGAGATGGCCTCGATCAGCGCCGACTGTTCCGACCGGTCCATCCCGGGATCGGAGAAGACCCCGGCGTTGAGCGCTGCTGTGGCCTCGGAGACCACACGCCGACCCTCGGCGGTGATCTCCACCAGGGTCGTCCGTCCGTCGGTCGGGTGTGGTCGGCGTTCGACCAGCCCGGCGTCCAGGAGACGCTTCATGGCGCTGGTGACGCTGGTGACGTGTACCTGCAGTCGCTCGGAGGCCTTGGTGATGGGCAGTGAGCCTGACCTCGAGAAGGCCAGCAGTCGGAGGAGTTCATAGCGGGGGAACGAGAGGTTCCACGGGCGTAGTGTCTCCTCCACCCTCGCCAGGAGGATCTGGTGCGCGCGCATGATCGACGTCACCACGGTCATCCCCTGGGCCGCGTCGGTCCATCCCTCGCGTTCCCAGTTGGCGCGGGCCTGGTCGATGCGGTCGGGGATCGGGGCGGTCCTGGGGGGCACGGCTCACTCCTGGAGGACACGGCGGGCGTCTGATCAGGCGAGTCTATCCGCCCGGTCCCCGTGCGACCGGCAGACGTGCGGGACGGGACGCCCGGCGGGCCTTCGGGACGGCGACCCCGCATATCCTCGTGGGCGCCTGTCGTTCCACGCTCGCCTCGCCGGGACCGGGGGCATGCTGGGATAGGCGTACGCCGTCCACCGACAAGGAGTCCGAGGATCGATGACGACCACCCAGAGCCCCCTCCGCATCGGAAACGTCTCGGCCTCACGTGGTGACCGCGCCACCGCGACGGCCGAGTTCCTCGACGCCGCCACGCTCGACGTCCTCGCCCTGGACATGCTCTCCGACGAAGCGGTGCTCGAGCTCGCCGGGCAACGGGTGGCGGGCGGGCCGGGTTACGAG
>NZ_JADDKI010000204.1:0-19593 GCF_015356725.1 Dietzia sp. SYD-A1 | reverse complement strand
GTGCGGTAGCGGCGTTCGCACCCACGGGGAGCACGATCTCACCCGCGGTCACCCCGGCCGACCGCAGGAGCGAGCGCACCTCGCGGACCTGGTCGGAGGTGGCCACGGTGACGACGGTGCCGACGGCACCTGCACGCGCGGTCCGACCCGAGCGGTGCACGTACGCCTTGTGCTCGGCGGGCGGATCGGCATGGACGACCAGTCCCACGTCGTCGACGTGAATACCGCGGGCCGCGATGTCGGTGGCCACGAGCACGCTCGCCCGGCCCGAGGAGAACGCGTCGAGGTTGCGCACCCGCGCGTTCTGCGACAGGTTGCCGTGCAGGTCGACGCTGGTCACGCCGCGGCCGGAGAGTTGCTTGGCCAGTCGCTTGGCGCCGTGCTTGGTGCGGGTGAACATGACGGTGCGCTCGTTCACCCCGGCCAGATCCGCCAGTGCGCGGACGCGGTCGTCCGGGTCCACGTGGACGACGTGGTGGGCGGTCGCGCCGGGGGTGGCGGAGCCGTCGTCGACCTCGTGGACGACCGGGTTGTCGAGGAACTTGCGGACGAGCTTGTCCACACCCTGGTCCAGGGTCGCGGAGAAGAGAAGCCGCTGCGCACCCGCGGGCGTGGCCGCCAGGATCCGGGTCACTCCCGGGAGGAAGCCCAGGTCGGCCATGTGGTCGGCCTCGTCGAGGACACTCACCTCGACCGAATCCATGCGGCAGTGCCTCTGCCCCATGAGGTCCTCGAGCCGACCCGGGCAGGCCACCACGATGTCGACCCCCTGGTCGAGCGCGCTGACCTGGCGCCCCTGCGATACGCCGCCGAAGATCACGGTGGTCTTGAGGCCCATCGCCTTGGCCAGTGGCGCGAGCGTCTCGTCGATCTGGCGAGCGAGCTCGCGGGTGGGGGCGAGGATCAGCCCACGCGGGGCGTTGCGCTTCCGGCGACCGCCGGCGGTCGCGGACGCGGCGAGGCGGGTGACCAGGGGGAGGCAGAACGCATAGGTCTTGCCGGAGCCGGTGCGGCCCCGGCCCAGGACGTCGCGTCCGGCCATCGCGTCGGGCAACGTGGCCGACTGGATGGGGGTGGGGGTGACGATGTCGACGCCCGCGAGGACGTCGAGCAGGGAGGAAGGAACGCCGAGATCGGCGAAGGAACGTGACAAGGGAGGAATCTCCGTAGGTAGATGGGGCGTCTTGCCCGGCGCGCTCCTGGGCTACCCCGTCGCAGGTGAGCGACGTGCCCGGTGCGCGACCACGGGAGGTCGACATCCGACGCGGCCCGAGGCAAGAGTGGTGCGGGCCGACCGCTCCACCCTACGCTCCACGGGGCGCCCCGCGACAGTTCCCCGGGCCTGATGTGACGAGGTCGTCTATTCCGGGCCCGCAGATGGCACGATGTGGACCGTGCGACTCGACCTGTCCCTGCTGCGACGCCCGGAACTGGGCTCGGTGCTGCTCGGGCGGGAGACGGAGTCCGCGCGGATGCGGACCCTACGGGTCCGGATCCTGTTGGTTCTGACCCTGCTGGCGTCCAACCTCGTGGGGGTGGCCGTCGCGGCGGTGTTGATCCTCTTCGTCCTGCCGGGCCCCACCCTGTTGTCCCGGGAGTTCCTGGTTCCCAACGTCATCGTGGTACCCGGGTACGTGTCCCTGGCGACCGTGGTCGGGACGGTCTGGGTCCGCGGGGTGGTCTACCGCCGGGTCCGGTGGTTCCTCGACGGCCGCGAGCCCACGGATCGGGAGCGCGTGCGGGCGCTCCGCCTGCCCACCCGTATGACCCTCATCCAGGCCTTCCTCTGGTTGCTCGGCGCAGCCGTGGTGACGCCGGCGTTCGGGGTGATCGACCCGGCGACCATCCCGACCGTCGGGTTCACCATCGTCTTCTCCGGACTCGTGGTCTGTGGTGTGGCGTTTCTCTTCGCCGACTTCGGTCTCCGTCCGGTGGCCGCGGTCGCGCTCGCCAGCGGTCCGGCCCCCCGCGCACGGTTCCTCGGTGCGATGACCCGCCTCCGGGTGTCCTGGGCGGTCGGTAGTGGGGTGCCGATCTCCGGACTCATCATCGTGGCGATCTACACGTTGGCGGGCCGCGCCCTGACACTGGAACGCCTCGCCGTCATCGCGATCGTTCTCGGGGCCACGTCGTTGCTCGCCGGATTCCTGCTCGTCTCCCTCGCCACCGGATCGGTGCTCGGTCCGCTTCGGAGCGTCCGCTGGGCGATGGAGGACGTCGCGGACGGGAAGCTCGACCGGAGGGTGGTGGTCTACGACGGAACGGAACTCGGTGAGCTCCAGCGTGGGTTCAACCGCATGGCCGCCGGGCTTCAGGAACGCGAACGGCTCCGGGACCTGTTCGGTCGCCACGTGGGTCGTGACGTCGCGGAGGCCGCCGAGGAACGCGATCCCGAACTGGGCGGGAGCGCCTCCGAAGTCGGCGTCGTCTTTGTCGACATCATCGGTTCCACCGAGATGGCGGTGCGGTCGGAGGCGACGGAGGTCGTCGACGTGCTCAACAGGTTCTTCCGGGTGGTCGTTGAGACGGTAGAGGAGTACAACGGCGTCGTCGACAGCTTCCTCGGCGACGCCGCACTCGTCGTGTTCGGCGCGCCCCGGTCGATGGACGACCCGGCGTCCGCCGCACTGGCCTGCGCCCGTGTGCTCGGCGAGCGGCTGCCCGACCGGGTACCGGGATGCCAGGCCGGGATCGGTGCCTCCTACGGGGGCGTGGTCGCCGGGTACGTCGGCGCCGACGACCGTTTCGAGTACACGGTCATCGGAGACGCGGTCAACGAGGCGTCGCGGCTGTGCGAACTGGCGAAGACGCAGTCCGGACTCGTCCTGGCCTCCGGTGCCGCGGTCGATTCGGCCGGGGCCGCCGAGGCCGAGCGGTGGAATCGGGTGGGATCGGAGGTGGTCCGGGGTCGGACGGAACCCACGGAACTGTGCGTCCCGGCGGTCTCCGGGACCCGGCGTCGTCCGGCGGACCACGGCGGTGCCGCTACCTCAGCGTGACGTCCGTGCCGACGAGGGCGACCTCGAGTCCGTCGGGCACCACTCGCGCCCCGTGGATCGACACCCCCTCGGGGAGTGAGGCGACCGTCGTGTCGACGGTGCCGGTGATCCCGGAGAACACCCCGTCCGGCAGGGGCAGGCCGAGCACCCCGGTCTCCTCCGGGGTTAGGGTGAGCCGTCCGCCCGAGACCCCGGGCGCCACGCCGATCTCGGCTATCCCACCGATGTCCGCGCGCAGCAGACCGGCCTGCGCGTCGGGTCGCACCGACCTGACCTCCGTCAGCCCCGCGACCGGGGAGTCGCCGGCGGGATTGCCCTCGGCCGCCGCCGCCGTGAGCTGGTCGCCGCTGAGCGTGGCGGTCCCGTCCGCCGACGCGGCGACGATGCTGCCGTCGGCCATGCTGACCGAATGCCCGGTCACGTCGATCCGGGGCGCGTCTCGGTCACCTGGAGAGGTCATCCGGACCGTGTCGACGGCCCGGCTGGTGGCAAGGTCCC
Source organism: Dietzia sp. SYD-A1 (assembly GCF_015356725.1). Taxonomy (NCBI): domain Bacteria; kingdom Bacillati; phylum Actinomycetota; class Actinomycetes; order Mycobacteriales; family Dietziaceae; genus Dietzia; species Dietzia sp. SYD-A1. The sequence goes on along the minus strand of NZ_JADDKI010000204.1, from coordinate 16,096 downwards.
AGAGGATCGGCGTGGGGCCGAAACCCACCGACACCGGGGCGCCGAGCCGAGCCGAGGCCTCGCGTTCCGCCCGGTCCGACAGGTACCAGCGGGCTCCGAACTCCGCCGCCACGGCCACCCCGAGGATCAGGAGCAGCAGGACGAGCAGGAAGCACCCGCATCCACCACGTCCGCGGTCACCTCGTCCTCGTCGGTCGATAGGGCCTCGTCGTCGCATTCACCACATCGTGCCGCACGGCCGAGCCGGGGGCCACCGGCGGTCCGGTTGCGGTCCCGGGGGGTGCGGCCCCACGATCGGAGAATGACCGAGACACAGGATGTGAACACTGACACCAGGACCGTCGTCTTCCTCGTGGCCGGCGAGGGGATCGAGCGGGTGGAGCTGACCGAACCATGGGGTGCCGTGACCGAGGCCGGCCACACGGCGCTCCTGGTGAGCACTTCCGACGGAGAGGTCGAACTCGTCGACCACCTCAGCCCGGCCGGCACCCAGGCCGTCGACCGCACGACCGCCGACGTCACCGCCGCCGATGCCGACGTGCTGGTCCTACCCGGCGGCGTCGCCAATCCCGACGCCCTCCGTCGCGACCAGCACGCCGTGACCCTCGTCCGCGAGATGGTCGAAGCGGGCAAGCCGGTTCTCGCCATCTGCCACGCACCCTGGGTGCTGATCGAGGCGGACGTCGTCCGGGGCCGCCGGGTGACCTCCTACCCCAGTCTGCGCACGGATCTGGTCAACGCCGGCGCCGAGTGGGTCGACGAGGAGCTGGTCAGTTCGGACGGCGTGTTCACGAGCCGCAACCCCGACGATCTCCCCGCTTTCTGCGACGCCCTCCTCGGGGCGATCCGCGGAGCGGACTAGGGCGACGGGGCCGGCCGGGACACGCGTCGAGTGGGGGTGAGCGGATGATCGGCATCTACGTCCACAACGAGGGGCGTGGTCACCTCCACCGCGTGCTCCCCGTGATGGGCGCACTACGGGAGCGCGGTCTCGACGTGACGATGCTGATCGCGGGGCGGTTCGACGACTCGCTCCTCCCGCCGGGGACGCGGGTCGTCCATCTCTCCGCCGAACCCGGCGACCTCCAGGCCCCGGAGGAGATCCCCCTGGAGGCGCGTCGCGAGGCCGTCGCGTGGATCGATCGCGCGCGGCCTCGCGCCTTCTGGGTCGATTCCTCGCCGGCCATGTCACTCGCGGCGCACATGACCGGCATCCCGATGGTCAGCACCCTCCCGCCCGGGGTGCGGGAGGACGAACCCCACCTGCTCAGTTTCCGGGCTGCCGAGCGCCTGATCGGGGCGTGGCCTCCGGGCGTGCACCAGGCCACTCTGCGGAGGATCGACAGCCCCGTGGAGGAGATCGGTGGGGTGTCCCGGTTCGAGCGACGGGACCCCGAACCACGTGATCACCTGAACCGGCCACGGGTGGTCCACCTGAACGGCTCCGGCACCGGAGGCGACCACCGGTTCTGGCGGGCCGTGAGAATGACCGCACGCGATCTCGGGGTCGCCGACTGGCTGGAGATCGGCGGACCGGACGGATCGTGGCTCGAGGACCCGTGGCCGGAGCTGTGCTCGGCGGACGTGGTGGTGACCGGGGCGGGGCAGGCATCGGTGGCGGACGCGGCCTGCGCCGATGTCCCGCTCGTCGTGGTCCCGGGCCGCCGACCGTACGGTGAGCAGGACGCGACGGCCGAGGCCCTCCACGGGATCCCCGGGGCCGCCGTGATGAGGTACGGCGACGGCCCGACGGCTGTCGCCCACGCCGTCACCGCCCAGGTCGATCGCTCCCGGGACGGCGCGTCGACGGGGATCAGATCGTGGTGGGGCGTCGACGGGGCGGCCGCCCGCGCCGCCGAGGTCATCAGGGCCGCCACGAGAGGGCTCGTGGGGTGACAGATCCTGGGCTCAGTTTTATTGCCTAACTTTAACCTCAGGAAGAATCGACTGATCGTCCCAGCATCACAGGCATTTCGAGGCGGTTAGGAAAGCCTTGGTTGGGCTTCGTGCGTTTGACGTGTTTCTGTCAACTGAGAATATGAGGTCATCGCATTCTGAACCTTCAGGGCTCATGGCAGGGCACTTCAGTCTCGCGAGGAGGAGACGCCATGCCCAGATACAGGAACCTGCAACCAACCGCAGAATTCTGGTCGTGGCGCGACTCCGCCGCGTGTATCGATCTGGAAGACCTGTTCTACAGCGCGGACGACGAATCCAAGGGGCAGCGCCGACGTAAGGAGGACAAGGCGAAGGCGGTATGTCAGGGATGCCCCGTGTTCGACGCGTGTCGTCAATTCGCCATGGATTCGAAGGAACTGTACGGCGTCTGGGGTGGGACGACCGAGTCCGAACGTCACGCCCTGGCCGGTCGGCACCGCACCGGCTGACGGCACTCGGTCACTGACAGTCCTCGATCCCCGTCCAGTTCTCGACCGCTGTCAAGCCCCGACCCCGTAGGCGGCGCGACGATGCGCCTACGGGGTCGGCTCGTGGCCGTCGCGCCCGGCTGACCGGTTCCGTTCCTTCATCTCGGCCTCGTGCACGTGCTGCCGGCCACCGGTCACCTCGTCGACCACCGCCCGGCTGACCCGGCGGGCCGTCGTCCAGAAGCCGTCGTCGAACTCCTCGACCATCTGGAACGTCCATCGTCCGTGGAGGACGTTCACCCCCACCATCTCAGACCGGATCGTCTCGGCGAGCTGGGTTCTGCCCACTGCTTCCAACTGGTCCGCAGCTTTCTGGTAGAGCAGGTCCGCCCGCCCGATCAGCTGGTGCATGTCGTACAGGCGCCCGCGGGCCCGCTCGATGTATTCGAGTGCCTCGCTCGCCGTGCCGGCGGCTTCCACCTCGGCGTCGGTCGCACCCGCCGGACGCCGGTGGGTCTCGTCGACGCTCGGCGTCCGGCGGGTGCTGCCTGCGCCCTCGCTCACCTGGTCGTCCGCCACCGTCAGGCCGTGCGGGTCAGACGCCGGAGCTGTTCCGGGTCGGTGTGGTGCTTCAGTGCGGTGACCAAGCCCGACCGAGCCCCTTGGGGGTCGGTGTAGGTACGCGGTTCACCCGCGAACATGCGCTCGGACCTGGTCTCCGGGGCATCGTCCGGGCCGGCCTTGAGGAACCGGTTCGGAAGCGAGAGCTTGGCGATCGTGCGCCATGACTGCCAGTACTGCTTGTACAGCGGGCCGGTGGTGTAGGGCAGGTCCCAGCGCCGACACACGTCCTGGACCTTCACCGAAAGCTCCTTGTACCGGTTGGACGGAATGGTCGGGAAGAGATGGTGCTCGATCTGGAACGACAGGTTGCCCGACATGAAGTGGGTGAGATCGCTCCCCGTGAAGTTCGCCGACCCGAGCATCTGTCGCAGATACCACTGGGCCTGCGTCTCCTCCTCGAGATCCTCGAGGGTGAACTTGTCGGCGCCGTCCGGGAAGTGCCCGCAGAAGATCACCGCGTTCGACCACAGGTTGCGGATGACGTTCGCGGTGGCGTTGGCCGCCATCGTCGATTTCCAGTTGGGCCCGGAGAGCAACGGGAACCACACGTAGTCCTTACCCACCTGGCGGCGGGCCTTGCGGAGGAACTGGCCGATGCGCCGCTTCTGCTCGGGCCACCCCGAGGAGTTGATCGTGCCGGGCGCGATCTCCAGGTGCTGCACCCCGACGCCCCACTGGAAAGTGAACGCGAGAATCGTGTTCCACACGATGTTGAGCGAGTACCCCGGATGCCAGGGCTGGTCGCGGGTCACGCGAACCACGCCATACCCCACGTCGTCGTCCATCCCCACGATGTTGGTGTACTTGTGGTGGTGGTAGTTGTGGGTGGCCTTCCAGTGCTCCGAGGTCCCCACGATGTCCCACTCCCACGTGGTGGAGTGAATCTCCGGGTCGTTCATCCAGTCCCACTGCCCGTGCATCACATTGTGGCCGAGCTCCATGTTCTCGATGATCTTGCCGGCGGCCAGCATGCCGGTGCCGAGCAGCCACGCGGGTCGATACCCGGAGAAGAGGAGCACCACACGGGCACCGGCCACGAGGCCGCGCTGGAGACGGATGGTGTCGTTCACGTACCGGCGGTCGGACTCGCCGAGCGAATCCACGACCTCCTGCCGGATCGCGTCGAGCTCTCGGCCGATTTCCTCGACGTCCTCGGCGGAGAGATGGGCGTATTCCTGCACGTCTGATATCGCCATACGCTGACGGTACGGAGGGGGGGCGGAGTTGTCGACCGCAATCCCGGATCGGCGAGTCGATACTCGATAATCCCTCAGGCGCTTATGATCTCCGCATGGCACTCGTCGAGATCTCTGGCGTCAACAAGCACTTCGGTGACTTCCAGGCGCTCAAGGACATCACCATGTCCATCGAACAGGGCGAGGTCATCGTCGTCATCGGGCCCTCGGGTTCCGGAAAGTCGACCCTCTGCCGCGCGATCAACAGGCTCGAGACCTTCGAATCGGGCTCCATCACGATCGACGGCAAGGAACTGCCCCAGGAGGGCAAGGCCCTCGCCAGGCTCCGCGCGGACGTCGGCATGGTGTTCCAGTCGTTCAACCTGTTCGCCCACAAGACGATCCTCGAGAACGTCACCCTCGGACCCATCAAGGTGCGCAAGCAGACCAAGGCCGCCGCCGAGAAGCGGGCGATGGAACTGCTCGACCGCGTCGGTGTGGGCCACCAGGCGGCCAAGTATCCGGCGCAGTTGTCCGGCGGTCAGCAGCAACGCGTGGCGATCGCCCGGTCCCTGGCGATGGACCCCAAGGTGATGCTCTTCGACGAGCCGACCTCCGCCCTGGATCCGGAGATGATCAACGAGGTCCTCGACGTGATGACGGGCCTGGCCAAGTCCGGCATGACGATGGTCGTGGTCACCCACGAGATGGGATTCGCCCGGAAGGCGGCCGACCGCGTCATCTTCATGGCCGACGGCGAGCTGGTCGAACAGGCGACCCCTGAAGAGTTCTTCACCAACCCGCAGAGCGGTCGCGCGAAGGACTTCCTGTCCAAGATCCTGACCAACTGAGTCGGTCTGCAGCGGCGTTCTCACCCCCGCCCGCCCGATCCGACACCGATTCCCACTATCCCTACCCACCCATTTCACGAGGAGAACCCATGAACTTCCGACGGATCGGATCGGCCGCCGCGGCGGTCACCCTGGCCCTCGGCCTCGCCGCGTGCGGGAACGACGACGGCGGCGAGAACCAGCTCCGGATCGGCATCAAATTCGATCAGCCGGGCCTCGGTCTCAAGGAGGGCAACGACTACACCGGGCTCGACGTCGACGTGGCCACGTACATCGCCGAGAAGCTCGGCACCCCCGCCGAGGACATCGAGTGGGTCCAGGCGCCGAGCGCGCAGCGCGAGACCCTCCTCGAGACCGGCCAGGTGGACATGATCGTCGCCACCTACTCGATCACCGACTCCAGGAAGGAGAAGGTCGACTTCGCCGGGCCGTACTTCATCGCCGGCCAGGATCTGCTGGTCCGCGCGGATGACGACAGCATCACGGGCCCGGCCTCCCTCGAGGGCAAGCGCCTGTGCTCGGTCTCCGGGTCCACCTCGGCCCAGAACGTCCAGGAAGAGGTCCCGGGGGTCAACCTCCAGGAGTTCGGCACCTACTCCGAATGTGTCTCGGCACTGGTGTCCAACGCGGTCGACGCCCTGACCACGGACGACACGATCCTCGCGGGGTACGCCGCGCAGGACCAGTACCAGGGCCAGCTCAAGGTCGTCGGCGCCCCGTTCTCCGAGGAGCTCTACGGGATCGGCATCCGGAAGGGCGACACCGAGAAGTGCGAGCAGATCAACGAGGCCATCCGCGAGATGATCGCCGACGGCAGCTGGGAGGCCGCCGTCGAGGAGAACCTCGGCCCGGCCGGGTTCGTCCCGGGCGAGGGGAACCCGCCCAACCCGGACGCCTGCGCCTGATCTGACCACCCGGGTCCTCCGCGTCACAGTGGACAGTGGCGCGGAGGACCTCACACTCCTCATGAGGGAAGGTCGACCATGGGCGACATATTCGCCAACTACGACGTCTTCGGGGCGGTGTGGGTCACCATCCAGCTCTCGCTGCTCGGGACGGCGGGCGCGCTGGTGCTGGGGACGATCGTCGCGATCCTGCGGGTCTCCCCGGTGGCCGTCCTCCGGGGGCTCGGCACCTCCTACGTCAACATCTTCCGCAACCTGCCGTTGACCCTGCTGATGGTCTTCAGCATCCTCGGCCTGTCCTTCATCCTCCAGCTGTCCGTCTCGGACAACTTCGCCCGCAACGCCTTCTGGTGGGCCGCGATCATGCTCGCGGTCTACCACGCGGCGTACGTCTGCGAGGCGCTGCGCTCCGGCGTCAACACGGTCCCGGTGGGGCAGGCCGAGGCGGCCCGGTCGATCGGGCTGGGGTTCGGGCAGTCGCTGCGCGAGGTGATCCTCCCGCAGGCCTTCCGGGGCTCCATCGCCCCCCTCGGCTCGGTCATCATCGCGCTCATCAAGAACTCGACGGTCGCCGCGGTCATCGGCGTAGGTGACTCCGCCGGGCTGCTGCAGGTGATCACCGAGAACGAGGGTGCCAGCCTGCCGACGTTCTTCTTCTTCGCCATGGTGTTCGTGGTGCTCACCCTCCCGATCGGGCTCTGGACCACCTCCCTCTCACGGAAGCTGGCGGTGAAGCGATGAGTACCCAGGCCGTTCTGTTCGACGCCCCGGGACCCAAGGCCCGACTCCGCCACAAGATCTTCACGGTGGTCGGTGCCCTGATCGCCGTCGGGATCGCCTATGTGGTCTACGTCCAGTTCGAGGCCGCCGGCCAGCTGCAGGCGTTCATGTGGGAGCCCTTCGTCACCGACCCGCAGGTGTGGACCTCCTACCTGATCCCCGGTCTCAAGGGCACGTTCACGGCGGCAGCCATTTCCGTCGTGCTCGCGGTGATCTTCGGTTTGCTCTTCGGTATGGGTCGACTCTCGCCGTTCGCGCCGCTGCGGTGGTTCTGCGGCGTGATCGTGGAGTTCTTCCGCTCGGTCCCGGTGTTGCTGATGATGGTGTTCGCCTATTTCGGATACTTCGCGACCTCGAACCTCGTGCCCAACCAGCACGCGCCGCTGGCCGCGGTGGTCACCGCCCTGACCCTCTATAACGGCGCGGTCATCGCGGAACTCGTCCGCTCCGGAGTCCACGGACTGCCCAAGGGCCAGACCGAGGCCGGGCTCGCCGTGGGCCTCACGCCGGGGCAGGTGCTCCGCTCGATCCAGCTCCCGCAGGCTCTCACGGCCATGCTCCCGGCGCTCGTCGGCCAACTCGTCGTCGTCCTCAAGGATTCCGCCCTCGGCTACGGCATCACCTACCTGGAGTTGCTCAACTGGTCCAAGACCCTCGGGTCCGCCTACGCCAACACCGTTCCCGCGTACATCGTGGCGGGCATCCTCTTCGTGGTCATCAACTACTCGCTCACCAAGTTCGCCGTCTACCTCGAAGGTCGGCTGAAGAAGCGCCGCGCCAAGACCTGACCGCCGCCGGGCGGGCATCTGCTCCCGCGCCTGTACGCCTGCGGGGCAGACGCCCGTCTGGATGAACACCGGCCTGCGCGGTTGCGCACGCGAGAGTTCAGGGACACGGGCGGCTGCGGTCGGCGGATGTGAACAGTGAGGGACGGGCGCGGCGTGGCCGTACGACGGGCCCTGGATACGCGAGGGGCCCCGCCGGAAATCGATTCCGGCGGGGCCGTCGTGTACCCGAGGCGACCTGGTGTCAGCTCACGTCGGTGTCAGCTCACTTCGGTGGCATCCGGATGCCACCGTCGACGCGCACGGTCTGCGCGTTCATGTAGGGGTTCGTGAGCAGCTCCATGACCATCGACGCCAGCTCGTCGCCCGAGCCGAGACGCTTGGGGAACAGCACGCTCTCACCGAGCTTGGCCTTGAACGCCTCGGAGTCGGGGCCCTCGCCGTAGATCGGGGTGTCGATGAGTCCGGGGGCCACGGTGTTGAGGCGGATGCCGGCGGCCGACAGGTCACGGGCGACAGGCAGGGTGAGGCCCACGATGCCGCCCTTGGAGGCGGAGTACGCGGCCTGGCCGATCTGCCCGTCGAACGCGGCGACGGAGGCCATGTTGACGATCGCACCCTTCTGGCCGTCCTCGTCGGCCTCGCCGCGGGACATCGCCGTGGCGGCCAGTCGCAGCATGTCGAAGGATCCGATGAGGTTGATGTCGATGACCTTGCGGAACGAGTCGAGGTCGAAGGCCGAGGCGAACTCTCCGTCCCGGCCGATCGTGCGCTGCGCCCACCCGATGCCGGCCGAGTTGACCAGGTACCGCAGCGGACCCAGCTCGAGAGCGGCCTCGACGGCCTTGACGTTGTCCTCGGTCTTGGTCACGTCGACAGCCACGAACGTGCCCCCGACCTCGTTCGCCAGGGCCTCGCCCTTCTCGGCGTTGAGGTCGGCGACGACCACCTTGGCCCCCTGCGCGGCGAGCTGACGGACGACGGCGGCGCCGATTCCCGATGCGCCACCGGTGACGATTGCACTTGCTCCGGAGATATCCATGTCAGAACCGTAACAAGCCGACGTGACCGACATCGCGGTCACGGGTCGTTCGGTCGGTGATTCAGCCGGCCGAGCCCTCGACCACCACGTCCCAGCGGATGCCGAACCGATCGTGGACCTGCCCGTAGAGGTCCCCCCACGGGGCGACCTCGAACGGCATCGCCATCTCGCCCCCGCTGCTGGTGACCTTGTCCAGGAACGCTCGGGCCTCGCCCTCGGTGTCGAAACCCAGGAGGAACGAGTAGACGTCGTTCCGCGGCTGCGGGAGGTTCTCTCCCATGGAGTCCCCGCCGGTCAGGCTGATACCGGGGGCCTCGAGGGTCGCGTGCGCCACCGACCCGTGCGGCGGGTCGAACGGGAAGTCCTCCGTCGACGGGAACTGGTCGTAGGTCATCACGTCGAGCTTCCCGCCGAAGAGCCCCTGGTAGTACGGGAACGCCTCGGACGCGTTACCCGGGAAGGAGATATAGGGGATACAGGTCATGGCCATGATCGGAGCCTCTCGTCACGGGCGACCGCGTGCCGGTGCGACCCGGTATCCGCAACGCTAGACCCGGTGGCGGCGCCGGTCACGTGAAATCTCGTCGCCCTCGCACTCGCCGTCGCCGCGAGGTCAGGCCGACGCGGGGTCGCGGCCGGCCAGCGCGAGGAGCCGGGCACGCGAGTCCGCCCCGAGCGACACGGGTCTCGCCTCGGCCAGCACGTCGAACGACCGCATCAACTCCACCACGCTCCGGGCGTGGCCGAGGGTCCAGGCGGCCAGCTCCTCCGCCTCCTCGGAACCCCAGGTCCGGGGCTCGAGGTCGTGCGCGTGGATCAGCAACTCGAACACCCGCAGTGCGAGCAGGTCGCGAACCGTGATCTCGGCCAGCCGGTGCGGGACGGTCGCCTCCGCGTCCCGGGCCCGCGCGAGTTCCTTCCGGAGGCCGGCGGACGTACGGTGCAGCGCGGGGACCGGCGTCTCGCCGGCGTGGTCGGCGGTGCGGGTCCACGCGATCTCCGATTCCGGCAGTCGCGGGAAGTAGGCGGCGTAGCGCAACCCGCCGCCCAGGACGTGGTTGGCGCAGTCGCGGCGGCTCCATCCCGGGCACGCGTCGCAGTCGCCGTCGAGACCCGCCGCTAGCGCGCGGCCGAACAGGGTGGTGGCCCGGTCGAGGACCGACAGGTCCTCCGGGCTCAACGGGGTCGGGGTCACGGTCACCTCATCTGCAGGAATGTCTGGGCCTCACACTAGGTTGACTGGGACGGCGTGACCAGATCGCGCCAGCCCTTGAGCCGTGACGAGAAAGGACCGATACCCGCCATGAGCGCGCAGACCTCCGGTGCAGCAGAGACCCGGGAGTTCCAGGCCGAGACCCGGCAACTGCTGGATCTGATGATCCACTCGATCTACTCCAACCCGGACACCTTCCTCCGAGAGGTCATCTCCAACTCCTCGGACGCGTTGGACAAGGTGAGGCTGGCCGCGATTCAGGACTCCTCGTTGGGCGTCGACACCTCGGACCTGCACATCGAGTTGATCCCCGATGAGCAGGCCCGCACCCTGACGATCCGCGACAACGGCATCGGGATGTCCCGCGACGAGGTGGTGGATCTCATCGGCACGCTCGCGAAATCGGGTACCGGCCAGATGCGGGAGGCCCTCGCGGCGGCGCGCGCGGCGCAGGAGTCGGGCGAGGCCAGCGAGCAGGTGACCGCCGATCTCATCGGCCAGTTCGGTATCGGGTTCTACTCCACCTTCATGGTCGCCGATGAGGTCACGTTGGTCACCCGCAAGGCCGGCGAGACCACCGGCACGCGCTGGACCTCGGGAGGCGAGGGGACGTACACGATCGAGGAGGCCCCCGACGCCCCCCAGGGCACCTCGGTGGTCCTCCGGCTCAAGCCGACCGGCGGGGACGCGGCGCTGCCCGACTATGCCGCGGAGTCCACGCTGCGCCGGGTCGTGCGCACCTACTCGGACTTCATCGCCTGGCCGATCCGCATGGAGGTGCAGCGCCCCGCACCGGAACCGACGGGGGACGACGACGAGGGGAACGACCCCGCCGCGGAGAGCACGATCACCGAGACCGTGACGCTCAACTCCCAGAAGGCGCTGTGGACGCGGCCCCGCTCCGAGGTGACCGACGAGGAGTACGCGGAGTTCTACCGTCACGTCTCCCACGCCTGGGACGAGCCGCTGGAGACCATCACCCTCAAGGCGGAGGGGACGTTCGAGTACCAGGCTCTGCTCTTCCTGCCCACCCAGGTCCCGTTCGACCTGTTCTCGCCGGACGCCAAGCGCGGGGTTCAGCTCTACGTCCGCAGAGTCTTCATCATGGACGACTGCGAGGAGCTGGTGCCTCCCTTCCTGCGCTTCGTCAAGGGAATCGTCGACGCCCAGGACCTCTCTCTCAACGTCTCGCGCGAGATCCTCCAACAGGACCGCCAGGTCCGTGCGATCCGCAAGCGACTGGTCAAGCGGGTGCTGCAGACCATCGAGCAGCTCAGGACCGAGCGTCCCGAGGAGTTCCGTTCGTTCTGGAAGAACTTCGGCGCGGTCCTGAAAGAAGGCTTGATCTCCGATGTCGACGCCCGCGAGCAACTACTCGCCGTGAGCACGTTCGCGTCCACTCGTCCGCGACCGGACGAGTCCGACGGGGGCACCGGGGGCGAGGACGAGGCGGGCACCACGATCGCCGAGTACATCTCCCGGATGGTCGATGGGCAGGAGGAGATCTACTACCTCACCGGCACGTCCCGCGCGGCGGTGGAGAACTCCCCGCACCTGGAGGCGTTCCGGGCGCGGGGTGTGGAGGTGTTGGTGCTCACCGACCCGGTCGACGAGGTGTGGGTCGACGCGGTCGGCGAGGTCGAGGGCAGGCGGCTGCGCTCGGTGGCCAAGGGCGACGTGGACCTGTCCGGTATCGGAGCCGAGGGTGAGGATGCGAAGGACGAGGCGGATACCGCGGATTTCGCCGGGTTGCTCGACTGGCTGGGCGAGGAGCTGGCCGACGAGGTCAAGCAGGTGCGACTGTCGCATCGTCTGACCGAGTCCGCCGCGTGCATGGTCGGCGACGAGTTCGACATGACCCCGCAACTCGAGGCCATGTACCGGGCCTCGGGCATGGAGCTGCCCGCGAGCAAGAGGATTCTGGAGCTCAACCCGTCTCACCCCCTGGTCGAGCGGTTGCGGTCGCAACATTCCGAGGACCCGTCGGCCCCGGGACTCGCCCAGACGGCGCGCCTGCTCTCGGGTGCGGCCGTCCTGGCCGAGGGCGGGACGCTGTCGGACCCCGCCGCGTTCGCCAAGCTGCTGGTCGACCGGATCTGACGAGAGGTCAGTCGATCGGCGCCCCGCGGGTACCCGGGTCCGATCCCGCGGGGCGCCGGCCGCCACCCCAATAGCCGCACGTCGCACCGATCACGCTGCCCAGCGCGGTCTCCACCGGCGTGTGGTGATCGATCCGGACCCGGGCCCAGGCCACGGGAGGTAGCAGAACGAGCAGCCGCCAGTAGCGGGGCGAGAGTTCCCGGGCGAGCACCGCGACGACGCCGGCCAGGACAGCGGTGTGGAAGGAGACCTTGACCCGGGTGGTGGCGGCGCCCGCGACGCCCAGAGCCAGGAGGGCGGCCCGGGTCATGCGCCTCAACTCGGCGGGCGCCTCGCGGCGTCGTTGGGCCACCATCAGGGTCGCCACCGACCCGGCGATGCCGGCGATCACGAGCGGGCGCTCCTCCCGCCGGGTGACGTGGTGATCGGACAGGGCCTGTCGTCGGACCCTCCACGCGATGGCCGTCTGGGGCGCCAGGCCCAGTCCCGTCGCGGTCGCGAGGCCCCAGCCAGGAGATCCCACGCGGTGCCCGAGGTGGAGCGACCCGACCGTGAGCACCACCCAGGGGGCGAAGGCCTCGGTCAGGATCACGGCCGGGGTCGCCCTCCGAGCACCCCGCGCCCGCGTGCCGTCACCCCGCTGGAGGGGGAGTGTCGGGTGGGGCTCCATCACGCCTCCGCGCGCGAGAGCAGCCGCGGGGAGTAGTCGAGGCGGTCGGCGAGCCACATGATCGTGGCCACCTCGCCCACCCAGGCCAGGCTGACGCACCAGCCGGCCAGGACATCGCTCGGGAAATGGACCCCGAGATACATGCGCGTCACCCCGACCGCGGGGACGTACGCCGCGGATCCCGCGATCACCGGGTATCGCCATCCGGTGGGCCAGGCGAGAACGCAGGCGCACCCGGCGAGGGCCGCGCTCGCCATCGCGTGCCCGCTGGGGAACGAGTAACTCTTCTCCTGCACGATGTGGGTGAAGAAGGTGGGGCGGTCGCGCCGGTACAGGAGCTTGAGGACCGAGTTGATGATGGTGGACCCGACCAGGGACACCGTGAGCAGCGCGGCCGGGCGACGACTGCCGCGGACGTACGCCAGGTAACCGGCGGCGGTGAGGGCGAAGACGGGGACCGCGGTGACCCCGCCGAGTTCGGTGACGGCCCTGACGATCCGGGTGGTGCGCGGTGTGTGCCGTCGGCGCAGCCACAGCATGACGGGCCGGTCGAAGGGAAGTTTGGCGCCGGACCTGATCCTCTCGGCCAGTTCCACGAACCCGATGACGGGCATGGCGAAGCCCGCGAACGCCACTCCGAAGACCGCCCAGGTGCCTCGCGGCAGGGGTTCCTGACCCCTGTCGACGATGCTGCCCAGGAGCCCGTCGGAGGGGGCCAGGGGGCGCAGGAGGTCCTTCGCCGCGGTCAGGGTCCGGGTGCGACGGGAGGTCGTCGTGCGGGACATGACCACACCCTAGGCACAGTGGCGCGGCGACGGGGGATCCCCGCGAACCGCGACACCGCGCGCGGGCCGGGGGCCGTGGCTACTGTGGATCGTGGCGACCCGACCAGCGGAGGACGAATGACCCAGACCCGTGTGGAACGAGACCTCCTCGGCGAGAAGGAGGTTCCGGCTGACGCCTATTACGGGATCCACACCGTGAGGGCGGTCGAGAACTTCCCGATCGACTCCACGACCATCAGCGACATCCCGGACTTCATCCGCGGGATGGTCATGGTCAAGAAGGCCGCGGCGCTGGCCAACGTGGAGATGGGTGTCCTGGACCCGGACGTCGCCGGGGCCATCGTCGGTGCCTGCGACGAGATCCTCGTCGACGGCCGCTGCATGGACCAGTTCCCCTCGTGCGTGTACCAGGGTGGGGCCGGGACGTCGGTGAACATGAACACCAACGAGGTGGTGGCCAATCTCGCGTTGGAGCGGATCGGTCATCCCAGGGGCGCCTACGACGTGATCAGCCCGAACGACGACGTCAACCGTTCGCAGTCCACCAACGACGCGTACCCGACCGGGTTCCGGATCGCCCTGTGGCACTCCCTCGAGCGGCTCGAGCCGGCCATCGTCGCATTGCGCGAGGCCTTCTACGACAAGTCGGAGGAGTTCCGCGAGGTCCTCAAGATGGGTCGCACGCAGTTGCAGGACGCGGTCCCCATGTCCCTGGGTCAGGAGTTCGGCGGGTTCGCGGTGACGCTCGACGAGGAGCTCCACGTCCTCGGCGCCGCGGCCCGGATGCTGCTCGACGTGAACCTGGGCGCCACGGCCATCGGCACCGGGGTCAACACGCCGCCCGACTACCGGCGAGCGGTCATCGAGCACCTGCGGCTCGTGACCGGTCTGCCGGTGACCGGTGCCATGAACCTCATCGAGGCGACCAGTGACACCGGCGATTACGTCAACGTCCACGCGGCCCTCAAGCGGACCGCGTCGAAGGTGTCCAAGATCTGCAACGACCTGCGCCTGCTGTCCTCCGGTCCGCGGGCGGGTCTCAACGAGATCAACCTCCCGGAGCTCCAGGCGGGGTCCTCGATCATGCCGGCCAAGGTGAACCCGGTGATCCCGGAGGTGGTCAACCAGGTCTGCTTCAAGGTGATCGGCAACGATGTGACGGTGACGATGGCGGCCGAAGCGGGCCAGCTGCAGCTCAACGTGATGGAGCCGGTGATCGCGCAGGCGATGTTCGAGTCGATCTCGTTGCTCACGTCCGCGATGGAGACGCTCACGGAGAAGTGTGTCCGCGGCATCACCGCCAACGTGGAGGTGGCGCGCCGCAACGTCATGGACTCGATCGGGATCGTCACCTATCTCAACCCGGTCATCGGGCACCACAACGGTGACCTGGTGGGACGGGAGTGTGCGCGATCCGGTCGCGGCGTCCGCGAAGTCGTGCTGGAGATGGGTCTGCTCTCGGCGGAGGAGGTCGACGACATCCTCTCGCCGTCGAACCTGCTGCGGCCCCGCTACAAGGGCAGGTCCAGCGGTCACCTGGCGGCCGTACCCTCAGAGGACCTGTCGGACCCCACCTGAGACACCGGTCGCCCCGGTCACCTCTGAGGGTGGCCGGGGGTTCTGGGGTGCCGGTCTGACCGGGTCAGACTCCGTTCTCGACCTGACCGACCTGTCCGATACTGCTCACGGCGAGCCGGCCGAGCGAGCTCTCGAAGCCGAACGACTGCTCGAGGGCCGCGGTGGAACCGGAGATGAATCCGTTGATCGCGGCGGACGACCCGACCGTGAAGTCGAACTGGGCGAAGAAGTCGGCGAGTGCCTTCAACATGGTGTGCCTCCTGGGAGAGTGACGCGGTGTGTTCCGCGTGGGACGGGCCGCGTGCCCGTCTCTACGTGGTCTATCCGCCCTGCCCGGCGTGGTGTTAGCGATCGAATGCAGTGAAACCTGTTACCGCACCCGCTAACGTCGGAGTATGAGTTCTCCCACCACCCGTGTCGTCGCGGGTCGCCAGATCACGTTCCCGGTCCCCGTCGTCTCCGCCTCGATATCGGGTGCCGCCTTCCTGTCGCGGGCCGCCGTCGCCAGGCGTCTGATCGCCTCCGGGCCCCAGTCCGCCGTCCTGGACTCCGCGAGGGCCGAGCCGGTCTCGCTACCGGGTGGTCGGACTCCGGTCACGGTGATCCACGTCCGCTATCACGATGTCCCGGGCAACGTCCTGGGTGGGTACCACGAGGTGGGGTTGGCGTTCCAGGTCAAGGTCCCGGGGGTCGGGGTGCGTCAGCACATCCACGAGCTTCCTGTCGACCAGGATTTCACCCTCGCGGCCGGCAACGAGCTCTGGGGTTTTCCCAAGTGGAAGGGCGACATGGTCGGCACGGCCGGCGGAGCGCTCGACGACGCCCGCCTGGGGGCCGTCGGGTCCTCCGGGACAGGGGGGATCGACCTCATGTTCGACACCCGCCTGGGAGTGCCGGTGCCCGGTCGTCACTCCCTCGGGATGAACTGCATCCAGGTCCTCGACGGCAGGCCTGTCCTGGTCAGCGCGGGTGCGAAAGTCGCAGGCGGCCGGTTCCGTCCCCTGGGGGGTGCGCGCGTGTCGATCGCCGCCGGGGCGGAGGACGGGGATCGACACATCGGCCGGATCGCCGGGGCGATCCGCGAGCTGGGGCTCGATCGGGCTCGGGCGCTCGGCACGTTCTCCTTCGAGCGGTTCGAGGCCGAGTTCCAGGCACCCCGCACGCTGTCCTGACGCCGGCCCGCCGATCACCGCGCGGCGTCGAGCGCCTCCCGCGCGACGGG
>NZ_JADDKI010000203.1:0-9531 GCF_015356725.1 Dietzia sp. SYD-A1 | reverse complement strand
GTGTGGCAGCGGTTCGCCGTCCGGCCCCTCCAACCACAGCAGGTGGACGCCGCGCTCCCGCTGCCGGACGACGCGCCCGTCCCGTCGGCGTGAACGTCAGGGAGCCGGGATGGCACGGATGCGTGACCGTGGCGTGGTGATCGGGAAGCGGGACCCCACCGACCGGTCCGTGGCGATCGGGATGCTCGCCGGTGCCTGTGCCTACACCCTGTGGGGATTTTTCCCCGCGTTCTTCCCGTTGCTCGAACCCGCGGGTGCGGTCGAGATCGTGGGCCACCGCGTCGTGTGGTCGCTGGTGATCATGGCGCTGGTGCTCTCCGTCACCCGGCGATGGCGGCAGCTGTGGTCCCTCGACCGTCTCTCGTGGGCGCGGATCGCCGGGGCCGCCGGGTTCATCACCGTGAACTGGGGGGTCTACGTCTACACGGTCAACTCCGAACGGGTCACCGAGGCCGCGCTCGGGTACACGATCAACCCCCTGGTGAGCGTCCTGCTCGGGGTCCTGATCTTCCGCGAGCGGCTGAACCGGCCCCAGGTGGGCGCGGTGGCCCTCGCCGTGGTCGCGGTGGGCGTTCTCACCGCGGGATACGGACACGTCCCGTACCTCTCGCTTCTGCTCGCGACGAGTTTCGGCTTCTACGGGGTCGTCAAGAAGAAGCTCCGTGCGGACCCGGTGGTCGGGATGACCGGGGAGGTGCTGGTCATCGCCCCCCTCGCCCTGTCCGTGCTGGTGTGGCTGGGTGTGACCGGCGCGGGCACGTTCACCGGGCACGGGGTGGGGCACTCGGCGCTGCTCGCCGCCAGCGGAGTGGTGACCGTGGTGCCCCTGCTCCTGTTCGCGACGGCCGCCCAGCGCATCCCCCTGGCCACCGTGGGAATGCTGCAGTACATCATCCCGATCCTGCAGATGGCCTGGGGACTGCTCGTGGTGGGCGAGCGGCTGGACGCGGTCCAGTGGGCCGGTTTCGCGCTGATCTGGACCGCGGTGATCGCGTTCACGCTGGCGGGGCGGTCGCCACGCTCGGCGCGTGCTGGGGTTTCGGGTCGTGTCGGAGCGGCGACCTACACTGGGCCGGACAAGCCGTAGGAGGAATGCTGCGTGGGCGGATCCCAGTTCGTGCATCTGCACAATCACACCGAGTTCTCGATGCTCGACGGGATGGCGCAGATCACCCCGTTGTTCGCCGAGGCCTCCAGGCTGGGGATGCCGGCGGTGGGAATGACCGACCACGGGAACATGTACGGCTCCTCGGACTTCTACAAGCAGGCCGTCAAGACCGGGATCACACCGATCATCGGCATCGAGGCGTACGTCGCCCCCGAGTCCAGGTTCAACAAGAAGCGTGTGCTGTGGGGCGAGAAGCACCAGAAGGGTGACGACGTCGCGGGGTCGGGCGCCTACACCCACATGACCATGCTCGCGGAGAACGCCACCGGTCTGCGCAATCTGTTCCTGCTGTCCTCCCTGGCCTCGTACGAGGGACAACTGGGTAAGTGGGCCCGCATGGACGCCGAGATCCTCGCCGAGCACTCCGAGGGGATCATCGCCACCTCCGGATGCCCCTCCGGAGAGATCCAGACCCGCCTGCGCCTGGGTCAGCGCAAGGAGGCCTACGAGGCGGCCGAGAAGTGGCAGTCGATCTTCGGGAAGGACAACTTCTTCCTGGAGCTCATGGACCACGGAATCGACATCGAGCGACGGGTCCGGGAGGACCTGGTCGCGCTGGGCAGGGACCTGGGTATGCCGCCGCTGGTGACCAACGACTGCCACTATGTCACCCGCGAACAGGCCCACGCCCACGAGGCGATGCTGTGCGTGCAGACGGGCAAGACCCTCGCCGACGAGAACCGTTTCAAGTTCGACGGCGACGGGTACTTCCTCAAGTCCGCCGACGAGATGCGGGCCCAGTGGGATCCCGAGGTCCCCGGTGGGTGCGACAACACGCTGTGGATCGCCGAACGCGTCCAGCCGTACGACGAGATCTGGGCCCCGAGGGACCGGATGCCCAAGTTCCCGGTGCCCGAGGGCGAGACGGAGGACACGTGGCTGGCCCGTGAGGTCCACAAGGGTCTGGAGTGGCGCTTTCCCGCGGGGGTACCGCAGGAGTACCTGGACCGCGCGCAGTTCGAACTCGAGGTGATCAAGGGCAAGGGGTACCCCGGGTACTTCCTCGTGGTCGGTGACCTCATCGAGTACGCCCGTTCCATCGGGATCAAGGTCGGTCCGGGCCGGGGCTCCGCGGCGGGTGCGCTCGTGGCCTACGCACTCAAGATCACCAACATCGACCCGATCGAGCACGGCCTGCTGTTCGAGAGATTCCTCAACCCGGAGCGCCCGTCCGCGCCGGATATCGATATCGACTTCGACGACCGCCGCCGCGGCGAGATGATCCGCTATGCCAGCGAGAAATGGGGTTCGGACAAGATCGCCCAGGTCATCACGTTCGGCACCATCAAGACCAAGGCCGCCATCAAGGACGCCGCCCGCGTGAACTTCGGCCAGCCCGGCTACGCGATCGCCGACCGGATCACCAAGGCCCTGCCGCCGGCGATCATGGCCAAGGACATCCCCCTGTCGGGCATCACCGACCCCACGCACGAGCGCTACGGCGAGGCCTCGGAGGTCCGCCAGCTCATCGAGACGGACCCGGACGTCAAGCGGATCTACGACACCGCCCGCGGGCTGGAGGGCATGGTCCGCCAGGCGGGCGTCCACGCGTGTGCGGTGATCATGTCCTCCGAGCCGCTGCTCGACGTGATCCCCATGTGGAAGCGTGCCCAGGACGGCGCCCTCATCACCGGCTGGGACTACCCCTCGTGCGAGGACATCGGCCTGCTCAAGATGGATTTCTTGGGCCTGCGCAACCTCACTGTGATCGGCGACTGCCTGGAGAACATCAAGTCCAACCGCGGCGAGGAGATCGACCTCGACACGCTCAGCACCGACGATCAGGCGACCTACGACCTGCTGGCCAGCGGCGACACGCTGGGGGTGTTCCAGCTGGACTCCGGTGGCATGCGCGAGCTCCTCAAGCGGATGAAGCCCACCGGCTTCAACGACATCGTGGCCGCTCTCGCCCTGTACCGACCCGGGCCGATGGGGATGGGCACGCACTGGAACTACGCCGACCGCAAGAACGGCAAACAGGAGCTCACCCCGATCCACCCGGAGCTGGAGGAGCCGCTCAAGGAGATCCTGGGCGAGACCCACGGGTTGATCGTGTACCAGGAGCAGATCATGGCGATCTCCCGCGAACTCGCGGGCTACACGGCCGGTGAGGCCGACGGGTTCCGCAAGGCCATGGGTAAGAAGAAGGCAGAGGTCCTCGCGGCCGAGTACGAGAAGTTCTCCGGCGGCATGGGTGAGCGCGGGTTCTCCAAGGAGGCCGTGGACGCGCTCTGGGGCACCATCGAGCCGTTCGCCTCCTACGCATTCAACAAGTCCCACGCGGCCGGCTACGGGCTGGTGTCGTTCTGGACCGGTTACCTCAAGGCCAATTACCCGGCGGAGTACATGGCCGCCCTGCTCACCTCCGTGGGCGACGACAAGGACAAGGCCGCGCTGTACCTGTCCAACTGCCGGCAGATGGGGATCCGGGTGCTGCCGCCGTCGGTCAACGAGTCGCTCACCAACTTCGTCTCGGTGGGCGAGGACATCCGCTTCGGGATGGGTGCGGTCCGCAATGTCGGTACGCACGTGGTGGACTCCGTCGTGTCCGCGCGCAAGGAGAAGGGGGAGTTCACCGACTTCTCCGACTACCTGGCGAAGATCGACCAGACCGCGTGCACCAAGAAGGTCACCGAATCGCTGATCAAGGCCGGAGCGTTCGACTCCCTGGGACACCCGCGCAAGGGCTTGTTCCTGGTCCACGCCGACGCGGTCGAGTCGGTGATGTCCACCAAGAAGGCCGAGGCGGTGGGTCAGTTCGACCTGTTCGGCGGCGGGGATGCGGAGGAGGCCGGGGGAGCCTCGGCGTTCAGTGACGTCTTCGCGGTCCGGGTCCCCGACGAGGAGTGGGACATCAAGCAGAAGCTGGCGCTCGAGCGGGAGATGCTGGGACTATACGTCTCGGGCCACCCGCTCGACGGGCTGGAGCCCGCGCTCGCCGCCAAGACCGACACGTCTATCGCCACCATCCACGAGGGCGAGCTCCCGCACGGCACCGCGGTGACGATCGGCGGGATCATCTCCGGCGTGGACCGGCGGGTCAACAAGAACGGCGAACCGTGGGCGATCGTGACGATCGAGGACTTCAACGGCAGCGTCGAGGTGCTCTTCTTCCCCAAGACCTATCGCCTCGCCGCCCTCGACATCGCCGAGGACGCTGTCGTCCTGGTCAAGGCTCGCATCAACATCCGCGAGGACCGGGTCTCGGTGTTCGGCGACACCCTCGAGGTGCCGGACCTGGTCGTGGGTGGCAACGGCGCCCCGCTGGCGCTGACGTTGCCCACGAAGATGTGCACCATCGAGACGGTCACCGCCCTCAAGCAGGTCCTCGGGCGGCACCCCGGTCCCTCGGACGTCCACCTGCGGTTGGTCAACGGGACGTCGTCCACGGTGTTGCGGTTGGACGACCATCTGCGGGTCGAGACATCGTCTTCGCTCATGGGGGATCTCAAGGCGCTCCTCGGGCCGGGCTGCCTCACCGGATGACCAGTTGGCGGTGACAGACCGCGCGGTGGGACACTGGTCGTCGTGACCGTGACCGACTCCGCCGCGACCCAGGTCGTGACCCCCGACGACATCGACACCGCTGCCCGCCGCATCGGCGATGTGATCCTCGCCAGCGAGCTGCACCAGAGCGAGCGGTTGAGTGAGCAGACCGGTGCGACGATCCTGCTCAAGCGCGAGGACCAGCAGGCGGTCCGGTCGTACAAGATCCGTGGTGCGTACAACCTGATGTCGCAGCTGACCGGTGACGAGCGAAGCGCCGGAGTGGTGACCGCGAGTGCGGGTAACCACGCCCAGGGCGTCGCCTTCGCCTGCCGGAGCCTGGGGATCAACGGCCGCATCTACGTTCCCACCAACACCCCCAAACAAAAGCGCGACCGGATCCTCGCCCACGGACGCAACTGGGTGGAGCTGGTGGTCACCGGCGTCAATTTCGACGCGGCTCAGGCCGCCGCCCGCGCGGACGCCGAGCGGACGGGCGCGACGATGGTCCCGCCGTTCGACCATCCGGACACCATGGCCGGCCAGGGGACCATCGCGGCGGAGATACTGGCGCAACTCGACAGCGTCCCCGACGCGGTGGTCGTGCCCGTCGGCGGTGGCGGACTGGTGGGCGGGCTCGCGACCTACCTGGCGGAGTACGCCCCTGACTGCAAGGTCATCGCGGTGGAACCCGCGGGGGCCCCGTCGCTGACCAGGGCCCTGGAAGCGGGGGAACCGGTGACCCTGGACACCGTCGACACCTTCGTCGACGGCGCGTCAGTGGCCCGGCTCGGCGATTTCCCGTTCGGGGTGATCTCCTCGATGACCGAGCGGATCCAGGTCCTCACGGTGGACGAGGGCGCGGTGTGCACCGCGATGCTGGAGCTGTACCAGAACGAGGGGATCATCGCCGAGCCCGCCGGCGCGTTGGCGGTCACCGCGCTGGACCAGCTCGACATCGAGGAGGGTGCGACGGTCGTCTGCATCATCTCGGGAGGCAACAACGACGTCTCGCGGTACAGCGAGATCATCGAACGGTCGTTGGTCCACCAGGGCCTCAAGCACTACTTCCTGGTCAAGTTCCCCCAGGAACCCGGTCAGCTGCGTCGGTTCCTCGACGAGGTGCTGGGGCCGGAGGACGACATCACGCAGTTCGAATACCTCAAGAGGAACAACCGCGAGTACGGGGCCGCCCTCGTGGGCATCGAACTCGGCTCGGCCACCGGTCTGCATTCACTGCTCGAACGCATGGACGCCTCGCGTATCGACTGCGAGCGGCTCGAGCCCGGAACCGCGGCGTACGAGTACCTGACCTGAGCCCGGTCTACCCCGTCACCGTGTGGGTGCGCACCACCGCGAATCCGAAGGCCTGACAGAAGACCGAGTCATGGTCGACCACCGCTCCCGAAGTGAGCACCTCGTCGCCGGTGACCGGGACCCTGCTCGGTTCGGTTCCGAGGTTCACCACCAACGCCAGAGAGCCGCGGTGGACGATCAACCAGCGGCCGTCGTCGGCTTCGACCCCGCACCGCACGCGCACCGCACCGAGCCACGGATCGCTGAGCTCGGGTTCGGCCCGCCGTAGCGCGATGAGCGCACGGTACCCGCGCAGGATCCCGGCGTGCTGGTCCTCGGACTGCTCGGACCGGTCCAGCACCGACCGCCGGAACGTCTCCGGGTCCTGGGGGTCGGCCACGGTGGCCGGGTCCCATCCCATCTCGGCGAACTCGCGGGTCCGTCCCCGGCGCACGGCCTCGGCGAGGTCGGGTTCGGGGTGCGAGGTGAAGAAGCAGAACGGGGTCCGGGCGCCCCACTCCTCGCCCTGGAACAACATCGGGGTGAAGGGGGAGCACAGGATGATCGCGGCCTTGGCCAGCTGCTGGGCCGGGGTGAGGTTCACCGACGGCCGGTCGCCCGCGGCGCGGTTGCCCACCTGGTCGTGGGTCAGGGTGTAGGCGACGAAGCGGCTGCCCGGCACCCGTTCGACGTCCAGCGGGCGGCCGTGGACCCGGCCCCGGAACGCCGACCATGTCCCCGCGTGCAGGAAGGCCCCGGTGAGCACCTGACGTAACGCCTCGAGGGAGCCGAAATCCGAGTAGTAGCCCTGGCGTTCCCCGGAGACCGCGGCGTGGACGGCGTGGTGCACGTCGTCGTCCCACTGCCCCGTGAGGCCCAGCCCGCCGCCCTCGCGCGCGGTGACCAGCCGCGGGTCGTTCTGGTCCGACTCCGCGATCAGGGACAGCGGTCGTCCGAGGTGGGCGGAGAGGGACTCCACCTCCACCGCCAACTGCTCGAGCAGGTGCACGGCCGAGCCGTCGTGCAGGGCGTGGACCGCGTCCAACCGCAGGGCGTCCACGTGGAACTCGTCGAACCAGCGCAGGGCGTTGTCGATGATGTACCGACGCACCTCGCCCGAGTGCGGTCCGTCGAGATTGAGCCCCGACCCCCACGGTCCGTCGGCCGCGGACAGGTACGGGCCGAACTCCGGGAGGTAGTTCCCGGACGGGCCCAGGTGGTTGTAGACCACGTCCAGGCAGACGCCGAGCCCGCGGGCGTGGCAGGCGTCCACGAACTGCTGGAACGCGTCCGGGCCGCCGTACGGCTCGTGCACGGCGAACCACGCCACCCCGTCGTAACCCCAGCCGTACTCCCCGTTGAACGCACCCACGGGCATCACCTCGACCATGTCGACGCCCAGCTCCACCAGGTCGTCGAGGTGATCTATCGCGCTGGTCAGAGTGCCGCCGGGGGAGAAGGTGCCCACGTGCATCTCGTACAGGACCGACCCCGCCAGTTGGCGACCGGTCCAGTGCGCGTCCGACCAGCGGGTGGCGTCCACCCGGTGCACCCGTGAGAGTCCGTGCACGCCGTGCGGCTGGCGCGGCGACCGCGGGTCGGGACGCGGATCGCTCGTCTGGCCGTCGTCGCCCGTCACCACGAACCCGTAGTCCCTGCCCTGCTCCCGCACGACGGTCGAGGACCACCAGCCGTCGGCAGCGCGGGTCATGGGAAAAGGATCGGCGTCGGCGGAGTCCAGGACCAGACCGACGGCTTCGGCTGTCGGCGCCCAGACGGAGAAGGTGTCACTGCTCGCGGAGGTCACACCCCCAGGGTAGGGAATGTGGGCGAGCGGGGGCGGCGCGGCGATACTGGTCCGATGACCGACTCCGCGACTCGTGTGCTCAGGCTGTCCGCCGGCCCGGACGTCACGGGCACGTACGAGGAGAGGCGCTCGAGGTTTCTCGCGGTGTTGAGGAGGTGTGACGACGAGGCCGCCGCCCGTGACCTGATCTCCGACCTCCGTCGTGCCCACCCGGACGCGCGCCATCACTGCAGCGCGTTCCTGGTGGACGTCCCCGGGTCCAGTCGGATCGAGCGCTCGAACGACGACGGCGAGCCCTCCGGAACCGCCGGCACCCCCATGTTGGAGGTACTCCGCGGAAGTCGGGTGACAGGGGTCGGGGCGGTGGTCGTGCGGTGGTTCGGCGGAACGCGACTCGGTACGGGCGGGCTGGTCCGGGCGTACGGCTCCGCGGTGTCGTCCGCGGTCGACGAGGCGTGGCGGGCGGGTCGGATCGTGGAGGTGACACGAACCCAGACGTGGCGGGCCGAGGTCGACCACTCACTGGCAGGGGGCCTCGAGGGAGCCGTTCGCGCAGCGGGGGCGCAGGTGCTCGGCGTGGACTACGGCGGGCGGGTCGAACTGACGGTGGCCGGTGACCTCGAGGTGCTGGGTCCGATCCTGGCTACCCGGACGTCCGGTGGCGTCGAATGGGAGCCCGCCGGGGTGGCGACCACCGAGAACGCGGCGCGGCTGCGAGATGTGGAATCCTGACATCATGAGCATGCAGCCCTACCAACCGAACTCGATCGAGGCCCAGAAGCAGCAGGTGCGCAAGGATGCCCGCACCACGGCGATCGCGCTGGGCGTGACCGTGGTGGCGCTGCCGATCGCGTTGTTCGCCAGTTCGTTCTTCACCGTGGTGGCGATACTCGCGGGGATAGTCGCGATCTACAAGGGGAACCAGGTGCGCCAGGCCATCTCGGGCAAGCCCAAGAACCGCGAACTCTACTGACGGACCGGGCCCGCCCGGAACCTGGTCAGCCGTGGCGGCGGACCACCGGCCCCGCTCACCCGTGGCGGCGGACCACCGAGCCCGCCCGGAACCCGTCAGCCGTGGCGGCGGACCACGTCGGTGAGGTCCGCGCGGCCGGCCCGGAAGGTGTTGGCCGGGTGCTCCGGGTCGGCGTACCCGAAGGAGATGCCGCACACGATCATCCGGTCGTCGCTGATTCTCAGGTACTCGCGGACCCCGTCGGAGTACAGCGCGAGGGCGGCCTGGGCGCACGTGGCCACGCCGAGTGAGGACGCCGCCGCCAGGAACGTCGCCACGTAGCCCCCACAGTCCACCGCGCCATAGGTGCCCAGGCCCGCGTCCGAGGTGATCACCGCGACGTGTGGGGCGCCGAAGAACCGGTAGTTCTCCAACATCTGCGTCAGGCGCGCCTCCTTGTCGGAGCGCTCGATGCCCAGCGCGGTGTAGAGGCCGTACCCGCTCTCCCGCCGGCGCTCGCCGTACACGCCGTCGTAGCGCTCAGGTGCCGGCAGATCCGATCGCATGCCGTTGTTCAGCACGTACTCGGTGAGGTGCGCGGCGAACCCGGAGGTCGCCGACCCGCTCACCAGGTCGACCTGCCATGCCTGGGAGTTGCACCACGAGGCCGTGCGCTGGGCCATCTGCAGGATCCGGTCGATCGTCTCGTCGGGGACGGGCTGGGACGTGAACCCTCGGCAGCTGTAGCGGTCGTCGAGGATCTGCTCGAGCGTGTCGGCGGCGTCGGTCATGGACCCTCCAGGTGATGGCGCGGAACTGTGA
>NZ_JADDKI010000202.1:0-661 GCF_015356725.1 Dietzia sp. SYD-A1 | reverse complement strand
CCCCCGGCGAACCCGCCCCCGACCACCGCCGCTCGTCGGGGACCGGAGTCGAGGCCGGCGACCACACGGCCAGTGACGCCCCAAACGCACACCGCTCTACCTGGAACTCGCTGTTGGGCCGACTGCCACGACGGGGATCAGGGGCCCCGTCGTCGGACCGCGCCACATCCCGCGACCGCGCTCTCGCCGCCCTGATCCTGGTCGTCACCACCTCCGTGTTCATCGGCCTCTGGAACATGGCGACCACGGGGGACGACGGCGGGCTCGCCCCCACTCCGGCGGCCACGCTCAGCTCGGCAATCGAGATTCTCTCGGACCCCTTCTACCGGGAGGGCATCAACAGTGTGGGCGTGTTCTGGCACCTCCTCGCCAGCCTGCAGCGGGTGCTCACGGGCTTCCTCGTGGCGGCGGTGATCGCGATACCGCTGGGCTTCCTGCTCGGGTCGGTGCGATCCGCCCGCTGGGGACTCGACCCGATTATCCAGATCCTCCGGCCGGTCTCGCCCCTGGCGTGGTTGCCCTTGGGGCTGGCCCTACTCCGCGACGCCGAGCGCACCGCGCTCTTCGTCATCATCATGAGCGCACTGTGGCCGCTCCTGCTCAACACCATCGAGGGCGTGCGGTCCGTCAACCCGCTCCACCTCCAACTCGCCCGCACCGT
>NZ_JADDKI010000201.1:0-4545 GCF_015356725.1 Dietzia sp. SYD-A1 | reverse complement strand
CGCCAGCGCCGAGCGGGCGAGCCGTTCCTCGGGGACGACCAGGTCACCGGGGGGAATCGTGCGGCCGTCGGGGTGGGCGGCCCACCCGGGCAGGATGTCCTTCGCGGACAGCCACCAGGCGAGCCCGCCGAGCGCGAGTCCCAACAGGACGGGCCAGGTGGCGTCCCACAGGGTCACGGCGTCGAGGCCGGGGACCGTGCCGACGGGCAGCCAGAGGTCGGTGACGATCCAGGGCAGTGTGATCCCGCCGGCCACCAGGACCAGCCAGGCGGCCAGCTCGGCGTCCCCTCGCCGGCGGGGCTCCGGCTCCCCGTGGGCGAGCAGCCACCCGAAGCGCAGGAGGAGCAGCGTCGACCCGGTCGCGATGAGCGGGAGGAGGGTGACGAGGTCCATCCCCAGGACGGTGGCCTCGCCGACGGCGGACTTGGCCGCGTACTTGCCCACCGAGCCGGAGCTGAACGGGGCCCCGGCGACCGCGAGCCCGGCACCGACCATCCCCGCCCCGACGATCCACCGTCTGACCCCCCGGGCGTGGTGCTTCCACACCGGGACGCCGAGGAACAGCGCTCCCTTGGCCAGGGCGTGGTGCACGGCGTAGGCGACGGCGGCCGGTGCGACCGCGGGCGCGAGTCCGGGTGCGGCCAGCGCGACCCCCACGAGCGCGGCGAGGAACCCCATCTGGCTGATGGTGGAGTAGGCCAGCACCACCTTGGGGTCCTTCTGGAGCTCGCCGGCCGGGACAGCGAGGAACGCTCCGCCCAGCGCGAGCAGGACCAGGGTCAGGCCCCATCCGGGGAGGGTGACCTCCCCGAGGGGGAGGAAACGCAGCCACCCCACGAGTCCGGCCTTGACCATCGCCCCGGACAGGACCGCGCTCGCGGCGGGTGGCGCCGCCGGGTGGGCGAGCGGGAGCCACACGTGCAGCGGCAGCGTCCCGGCCTTCACGCCGAACCCGATCAGCAGCAGGGCGACGATCACCCCGGTGTTCGTCGCGCCGGCCACGGCGGCCGGGGCGTCGGCGAGCCGGGTCCCGCCCGCGGCGGCCACCATGAGGATCGCGGCGAGGATGGCGGTCTCGCTCACCACGGTGAGCACCAGGTACACGCGCCCGGCCCGCATCGCCGACTCGGTCCGGTAGTGCACGACCAGCCCGTAGGCGGCGAAGCTCATCACCGCGTACCCGAGGTAGAAGGTGACCGCGTCGGCCGCGGTGAACACCGCGGTGGTGCCGGTGTGGCAGATCAGCAGGAACGCCACGAGGTCGCGGCTGCGGTCTGTGGCGGTCCACGCCACCGCGGCCAGGGCGGAGCCGTAGAGCAGCGCGGAGACCAACACCAGCGGCCGGGCGAGAGCGTCGAGTTCGAGGTGGGTGCCCACGAGCAGCCACGGCACGTCGAGCGGGAGGCCCCCGCCCGCCCCGGGGGCCACGGTGAGCAGGATCGCGGGCAGGCACGTGAGGGGGGCGAGGCGGATCAGCAGCATCGACAGACCACCCGGGACGCGGCGCGTGGCCAGGATCCCCAGTCCCGCGGCGACCAGGAGGGGGAGCAGGAAGGTCGCGGTCCACAGGGCGGTGATCACGGGAACACCCCCCTCGCGATGAAGGTGGCCATGGCCAGCGGGGCGTAGGGGGCGGCGGCGACGATCCCGACGGCCAGGGAGAGACCGGCGGTGATGACCGCGGGGGCGAGGAGGGCGGCCGGGGCCTCGAGCCTCCGGCGGCGCCGGCGATCGGGTACGCCCGGTGATCCCTCGTGCGACTCCTCGGCACGGCGGAACCACATGGCCACCACGGGGGGCAGGAAGTACGCGCTGTTGAGCACCGCGCTGGCCACCAGGACCCAGATCACCCACTGGTTCTCCGAGTCGAGCGCTCCGAGCCCCAGTTCCCACTTGGAGATGAATCCCGCGACCGGGGGCACACCGATCATGCCGAACGCGCCGACGGTGAACGCGGCGCACGTCCACGGCATGCGCCGGCCCAGTCCCGCGAGGGCCGAGACGGTCTTGATCCCCAGGACCTCGGCGAACAGCCCGGCGCAGAAGAACAGGGTGATCTTCATGAGTCCCTGGTGCACGAGGTGGGCCAACCCGCCGGCGGTGCCCACCGCGGTGACCAGGGTGATCCCCAGCGTGATGTAGGACACCTGGCTGACGGTCGAGTAGGCGAGCCGCTTCTTGAGGTCGTCCTGGAACAGCGCGCGTACCGAGCCGTAGAGCACGGTGAAAGAGGCCAGGACGAGCAGGGGCGTCAGGACCCCGAGAGCGGAAGCCACCGCCACGCCGTACACGTCGTCGATCACGCGCACCAGGCCGAACACGCCCGCCTTGACCACGGCCACCGCGTGGAGCAGGGCGCTGACGGGTGCGGGTGCGACCATCGCGCGGGGCAGCCAGCCGTGGAGGGGGAACAGCGCGGCCTTGACGCCCAGGCCGGCGACCATGAGGGCGAAGATCGCGACGGCCGTGGCCGGGGAGTCCGTCGCGAGCGCGCCCACCGCCTCGACCCCGCCCGGGGTGAACTCGACGTCGCCGACCAGCGCGGAGAGCCAGACGATCCCGGTGAGCAGGCTGAGGCCACCGCCGAGCGTGTACAGCATGTAGAGGCGACCGGAGCGTCGCGCGGCCGCGGTGCCGTTGTGCACCACCAGCGGATAGGTGACCAGCGTGAGCAGTTCGTAGAACAGCAGGAACGTCACGAGGTTCCCGGAGAAGGCGATCCCCACGGTGGCGGTCACGCACAGGGCGAAGAACCCGAAGAACCGGCTGCGGTGCGGGCGGTCCTCGAGGTAGCCGATGGCGTACACGGTGGTCAGCAGCCACAGGAGGGACGACAGTCCGGCGAACAGCAGGGACAGGGGCTCGATGCGCAGGACGAAGTCGATCCCCGGCAGCAGCGCGGTCCGCCACTCCGGCCTGGCCCCGCCCACCACGACCGGCACCATCAGCGCGATGAGTCCCAGCTTGGCCACGGCGGCGCCGAGGTTGACGGTCGATCTCGAGCGGACTCCTCCCTCGGGGATGAGGAAGACGGCCACGGCGGTGAGGAGCGAGATCGCCAGCGGCGCCAGGACGAGCAGGCTGCCCGGCATGAGGTCCACGAGGTCCGTCATCGCGGGCCCCCCGGGGTCTGGCCGACGATCGCGAGCTCGGCGAGCGGGACGGCGGCGAAGGTCGCGCCGACGGTCACCAGGGCGAGCAGCAGCGGCAGTACGGTCACCACGCGCGGCAGGGTGGAGTGCGGGCGACCCGGTGCGGAGTCGATGCCGTCCTCGGCCGCGCCGGTCAGCAGGGCCTGGAGCGGGCGCAGCAGGTACCCGGCGGCGACGAGGGTGCCCGCCGCCACCACCGCCACGACCCACCAGGCCCGGACGTCGACGGCAGCGGACAGCAGCTGCCACTTGCCGGCGAAGCCGAGCGTCACGGGCAGCCCGGCCAGGCTGACCACGCTGATCCCGATGGCCATGGTCACCACCGGCAGCTCGGCGCCACGTCCGGTGAGGGAGTCGATCCGATCGTTGCCGAGCTGCTCCTTGAAGATGCCCGCGGCCAGGAAGAGGGCCGATTTGGCGAGCCCGTGCGCCACGGCGAGGGTCACCACCGCCGCCAGGGCGGCCGTCGCGGGGATCTGCTGCCGGTCCGCCGCGGCGGCGAGCGGGAAGAAGAGGAACAGGTACCCGACCTGGGAGACGGTGGAGTACGCGACGAGCCGCTTGAACCCGGTGGCGCGCAGGGCGGCCAGGCCGGCCCACAGGATCGACCCGGCCGCCGCGACGCCGACCACCAGCGCCACCCCTGTGACGGGCCCGGTGACCTCGGTCCACACCCGGATGGCGACGACGAACGACGCCTTGACCACGAGGCCGGACAGGATCGGGCTCACCGCCGCCGGGGCCTGCCCGTGGGCCCCGGGCAGCCACCCGTGGAGCGGGAACACCGCCGATTTGAGTGCCATGCCCGCCACGGTCAGCGCCAGGACGGCCGTGAGGAGGGCGCCGTCGTCCGACCCGGCCAGACGCGCGCCCGCGAGCGCGAGGTCGAGTGTCCCGGTGGCGGAGTACACGAGCGTCAGTGCCAGGAGGAACAACAGTGAGCCCGCGACCGCCACGATGAGGTAGCGGAAGGCCGCCCGCCAGGCGTCCGGCCCTCCCAGTGCGACCAGTAGCACTGCCGCGAGGCCGACGATCTCGAGGGCGACGTAGAGGTTGAACAGGTCGCCCGAGACGAAGACCGCCGCCAGGCCCGACCACGCGAGCAGCCACGTCGGCCAGAACCAGTCCCGGGACCCGGCGATCCCGGTCGACGGGGGGTGGACCGCCGCGTGGACTGACACGACGCCCCCGACCACCGCCGAGAGCAGCAGGAACGCCGCGCTGATCCCGTCCGCGCGCAGCGAGATGCCGAGCGGGGGTCGGTGTCCACCGAGGGACACCGCGAGCGGCCCGTGCGCGACGACCAGCGCCACCACCGCGATCCCCGTCGCGGCGGTGAGGATCGCCGCGATCAGTCCGATCACCCGCCGGGCGGCGGTGGGGACGACGACGA
>NZ_JADDKI010000200.1:0-7849 GCF_015356725.1 Dietzia sp. SYD-A1 | reverse complement strand
CTCATGGCGGCCGCGATGCGGGAGGCCGTCCGCGCAGGCCACGCCGCCCGCGCCGCCGGACGCATCCCCAAGAGGTTCTGGGCGCAGGCGTCGAGTCCGCCGGTGGACTGAGGCCGAGTGACCGACAGGTCGCCGGCGGTTCCGTGCTCCGTCGTCGGGGCACGGGTGGATCAGCGGGTCCGGGGAACCCTGCGCACCTCCACGCCGCCCATGAGCGCGAGCCCCGTGACCCGCACGACCGGGGCGCCCGGAGAGGCCTGCCGCACCGGTCGGGGGTCGGGCTTCCACCTGCCGGCCTCCTCGCCGAATCCGCCCATCAGACCGAGGCCCTCTACCACGACGTGGATGTCGTCCGGCACGTAGATCTCGACCCCGCCCATGATCGCGAACGCGCGGATCGTGGTCTCGTGCGCCTGCAGGGAGGCCTGGCGCAGGTCCAGTTCGACCCCGCCCATCACGGCGAACGCCGTGTGCTCGGCGGGAACCGTCCACGCGCCCTTGCGTTCGCATCCGCCCATGAACGCCAGTGACGACGACGGACCGGTTCCACCGGTGACCCTCCTCGCGGGCGCCTCATCGTGATGGACCCCGGGCCGGGACCCGCCGTCGCCGCGGGCGGGGGAGAGGTCGCGGGTGAGCTCGGCCAGGTCGGACTGGAACAGTGCCCCGTACGCCTTGGTGGTGCGCTCGTCGAACTCCGCCAGGGTCAACCGCCCCTCCGAGTAGGACTGCTGGAGAAATCTCGCCGTCGCCTCCCGCTCGTGGTCCGAGGCGCGGATCGACGGGAGTTCGGGGCCGTGATCGTCGCGCGCGTCGTCCATGCTTCGAGAGTAAGCCCTGACACACCTGGGCGGGAACCGAGTGGGAGGAACCCGCGATGCGGACCACGGCAGGCACACTGGAGCACATGATCGAGGTACGCAATCTCACCAAACGCTTCGGCGCCGCTACGGCGGTCGAGGACCTCAGCTTCGTGGTGCGGCCTGGCGTCGTCACCGGATTCCTCGGCCCGAACGGTGCCGGGAAGTCCACCACGATGAGGATGATCGTCGGTCTGGACACCCCCACGTCGGGTGAGGCGCTGATCAACGGCCAGCCGTACCGGAGGCTCGCGGATCCCATCCGCACCGTCGGGTGCCTGCTCGACGCGTCGTGGACCCACGCCAACCGGTCCGCGCGATCGCACCTGAGGATGATCGCCGCCGCGGGCGGACTGCCCGACAGTCGCGTCGACGAGGTGCTGTCACTGGTCGGCCTGACCGAGGTGGCCGGCCGCAAGGTGGGTGGCTACTCCCTGGGCATGCGGCAACGGCTCGGTCTGGCCACCGCCATGCTCGGCGATCCCGAGGTGTTGCTGTTCGACGAACCGGTCAACGGACTCGACCCCGAGGGAATCCTCTGGATCCGCCGTTTCATGCACGCCCGGGCCGCCGAGGGCCGGACGGTGCTCGTCTCTAGCCATCTGTTGTCGGAGATGGCTCAGACGGCCCAGGATCTCGTCGTCATCGGCCGGGGGGTCCTCCGCGCCCAGACGTCCGTCGAGGAGTTCCTCTCCGCCGCGCGGTCATCGGTCCTGCTCCGGACTCCGCACGTCGAGGAGTTCACGGCCGCGGCCCGGGAGGAGGGGATCAACGCCACCTTCGACCCCGCGGAGGGGGTGTTCCTCATCGAGGGGCTGCCGGCACCCCGGGTCGGTGACCTCGCCGCGAGCCTGGGGATCACCGTCCACGAACTGCACGAGAAGCGGGCGTCGCTCGAGGAGGCCTTCATGGCGCTCACCGACCAGGACGTCGAGTATCACGGTCAGGAGACCACCCGATGAACCTGTTGAAGTCCGAGTGGATCAAGGCCACCACCACCAAGAGCGCCTACTGGCTCTACGGGCTGGGAGTCGTGCTCGCCGTCGGCCTCGCCGCGATCATCGGCCAGTTCGAGCAGACCTCGTCCGGGGAGCCGGTGGCCGGGGCGCCCGGCGGCGGAAGCGACCCGCTGTTCGCGATACTGGGGGTCAGCGCGTTCACGGTGATCCTGGCGTGGATCGCCGCGATCGTCGCCGTGACCGGCGAGTACCGGTTCCACACGAACAAGGCCACGTTCCTGGCCACGCCGTCGCGGTGGCCTGCCATAGTGGCCAAGACGTTGCTGTTCACGGTGCTGTCCATGGTCGTGACCGCGGTCGCTGTGGTGATCGCGATGCTGGTGGCGGGCGCACTGTCCGGACTGGACTCGTGGACCCCGTTCTCCGGCGACGGCCTGAGATACCTCGTGCGGTTCCCCGTCTACGCCGCACTGGGCACCCTCGCCGTGATGGGCCTGGCGCACATCATGCGCAACGCCGCCGGCACCATCTCGTTGTTCCTGGTGTGGACGCTGGCCCTCGAGGGCATGGTCTCGCTGATCCCCCGGGTGGGGCAGGACATCGCCGCCTGGATGCCGTTCGCCAACGGCGACTACTGGACCCAGGGCGAGTCCGTCCGCGGGTTCATCACGTGGGGCGAATGGCCGGCCTTCGCCTGGTACGCCGGGGTCTGCGTGGCGTTGTGGGCGCTGGGCCTCGTCATCACCCTGCGCCGCGACGCCTGAGGGGACGTGCCGCGTGAGACGTGTGACGCCGCCGCGTCACACGTCTCACGGGCGGGTCGGCCCGTCAGCCTCCACTGATCGGTAGATACACCCGGGAGCCGTGTTCGGCGAACTCCGCCGACTTCTCGGCCATCCCCGCCTCGATCGCCTCGACCGAGTCCAGTCCGTGCTCGGCGGCGTAGTCCCGGATGTCCTGCGATATCCGCATGGAGCAGAATCTGGGACCGCACATCGAGCAGAAGTGGGCCGTCTTGGCCGGTTCGGCGGGCAGCGTCGCATCGTGGTAGGCCAGCGCGGTGTCGGGGTCGAGGGCCAGGGCGAACTGGTCCCGCCAGCGGAACTCGAACCGCGCGGTGCTCAGCGCGTCGTCCCTCGCCTGCGCGCCCGGATGGCCCTTGGCCAGGTCCGCCGCGTGCGCGGCGATCTTGTAGGTGATCACGCCGGTCTTGACGTCGTCGCGATCGGGCAGGCCCAGGTGCTCCTTGGGGGTGACGTAGCAGAGCATCGCCGTGCCCGCCTCGGCGATCCGCGCGGCCCCGATGGCGGAGGTGATGTGGTCGTAGCCCGGAGCGATGTCCGTGGCCAGCGGCCCCAGTGTGTAGAAGGGCGCCTCCTCGCACCACTCCTCCTCCAGGCGCACGTTCTCCACGATCATGTGCATCGGCACGTGTCCCGGGCCCTCGATCATCACCTGGACGCCGTGGCGCTTGGCGATCCGGGTGAGTTCACCCAGCGTTCGGAGCTCGGCGAACTGCGCCTCGTCGTTGGCGTCGGCGATCGACCCGGGCCTCAGGCCGTCCCCGAGGGAGAACGTCACGTCGTACGTCGCGAGGATCTCGCACAGCTCACTGAAGTGGGTGTAGAGGAAGGACTCGCGGTGGTGTGCCAGGCACCACGCGGCCATGATCGATCCCCCGCGCGACACGATCCCGGTGACGCGCGTGGCGGCGAGCGGGACGTACCGCAGGAGCACCCCGGCGTGGACGGTCATGTAGTCCACTCCCTGTTCGCACTGCTCGATGACGGTGTCCCGATAGAGCTCCCAGGTCAGCGCCGTCGGGTCGCCGCCCACTTTCTCCAGTGCCTGGTAGATCGGCACGGTGCCCACGGGGACGGGCGAGTTGCGCAGGATCCACTCGCGGGTCTCGTGGATGTCCCGCCCGGTGGACAGGTCCATGATGGTGTCCGCGCCCCACCGGGATGCCCACACCATCTTCTCGACCTCCTCCGCGATCGAACTGGTGACCGCGGAGTTGCCGATGTTGGCGTTGATCTTGGTGACAAAGCGCTTGCCGATGATCATCGGTTCGCTCTCCGGGTGGCGGTGATTGGCCGGGATGACGGCGCGGCCGGCGGCCACCTCGGATCGCACGAGCTCCACGTCGATTCCCTCGCGCGCGGCGATGAAGCGCATCTCCGGGGTGATGTGACCCGCGCGGGCCCAGGCCAGCTGGGTTCGTACCGGCGTGGAGTCCTCCGACGAGGCGGGCACGGCCTCCGGGTGCGTCCACTCGTCGCGGGTGGGTGGTAGGCCGGAGCCGAGGTCGTGGCACTGCCCGGCGTCGGCGTACCCGGTGTACGGGCCGGAGGTGTCGTAGACGTCGAACGACGTGCCGTTGGTCAGGGCGATCCGGCGGACGGGCACGCGCAGCGTGCCGCCCTCCGCCGGGATCTCGAGGTACGACTTGCTGCTGGAGTGGATCGGGCCGCAGGTCACGGACTCGATCGAGGTGGACTCTGCGCTGGGGGTGGACGTGTGTGTGCCCATGATGCTCACTGCTCCCTACGCCGGCATGACCCGGACAGGTTCTACGGTCGACGGCCCGGCCGGCCGTCCTCTCAGCCCGCGCTCCGAAGCGGACTCCCGTGGGGACGAGTATGAAATTGTGCCGGGCGAGCGTACCCCGGCGAGTAGCATCGGGTGTGGAACACACCCTGCCGAAGGAGTCCCATGTCCCGAGTGGAGTCACTGGTGCTGGTCCACAACACCGATAGAGACCGGTTCGAACTGTGGGACGGCGAGACCTTCATGGGTCTGGTGGGGTACGAGAAGGACGGCGACGTCTACATCCTTCTCCACACCGTCATCGAGGAGCATTTCGGACAGCAGGGCATCGCTCGACTGCTGGTCAGTCTGGTCCTCACCCGGATGCGTCTGGACGGGCACAAGATCCGCCCGGTGTGCAGCTACGTCCGCCGGTTCCTCGTCCGATTCCCCGAGTACCAGCTCCTCGTGGCCCCCCGCTGACCCGGGAAGGGTGTTTCAGGGAGCCCACGTTCGGGGATACGATTCGGGCATGACGAATCCGAGCTACCCCGGTTCCTCCTCCGACTCCCCGTACGGGGCCGGCCAGACCCCCGGGCAGGAGTCCGGTTACTGGCAGGACCAGAGCTATGGCCAGGGCCCGACATACGGGCAGGGCGCGTCGTCGTATGGCCAGCACCCGGGTTACGGGGCCCAGACCCCCGGGGGGTTCACCGGGTCCCCCGGAGCCGCACGGCCGGGCCCCCCGTCGAACATCGGTTGGGCGGTGGCCTCGATCCTGTTCTTCTGGCCGCTCGCATTCGTCGCGATGACCCGGGCCTCGGACGTCTACCCGCTGTGGGCGGCCGGTCACCATGCGGAGGCCGAAGCGGCGAGCGCGTCAGCCAAGAAGCTCGGCCTCATCTCGCTCGGCCTCTTCGCCCTGCTCATCGTGCTCTACTTCGCCTTCATCTTCGCCATGATCGGGCTGAGCGCCAGCGGGTTCTGACCTGCGGGCGGGCCGTTCCCGCCACGGCGGGTGCTCTCGCTCAGGCGAGGCCCAGACGCGGCGCCTCGATGGCCGGGCAGGCGTCCATCACCACGTTCAGCCCCGCATCGGCAGCGCGCTGGGCCGCGGCCTCGTCTATCACACCCAGCTGGAGCCAGACCGCCTTCGCGCCCCGGGCGATCGCCTGGTCCACGACGTCGCCCGCGAGCGCCGAGTTGACAAAGACGTCGACCACATCGATCTCCCCGGGTACCGACGCGAGATCCGGGTATCCCTGCTGACCGTGGACCGTCTCAGCCCTGGGATGAACCGGCACTATCTCGTGACCCAGGTTGCGGACATAGGCGGCGATCCTGTGCGCGGTCCGTCCGGTGTTCGCCGACAGGCCCACGACCGCCCAGCGCCCGCGGTCCGAGAGCAGACGTCTGACAACGGCCGGATCATTGGTGTGACTCATACCCGGTGCAATGCGCGCCGGCGCCCGGACATTCCCGACGGGTCGTGTGCGCGGGTGCGTCCTTCGCGGGCTCAGTCAGTCCCCAACGGCGTCCCTGGCGCGGCGGACGATCTTCGGGTCAGGGTCGAACACCACCTGGGGGTCCTTCTCCGGATAGTCGAACTGGTGGAGGAAGTAGCGCATGGCGTTGATGCGCGCCCGCTTCTTGTCGTTGGACTTGATGGTGATCCAGGGGGCCCAGTCGGTGTCGGTGCGCCGGAACATCTCCTCCTTGGCGGCGGTGTACAGGTCCCACTTGTCGAGTGATTCCAGGTCCATCGGGGAGAGCTTCCACCGACGGACCGGGTCGAGCTGCCGGATCGCGAACCGGGTCTTCTGCTCCTCCTTGGTGACGGAGAACCAGAACTTCGTCAGGCCGATGCCCGAGTCCACCAACATCTTCTCGAACATGGGCGCCTGCTCCATGAACGTGGAGTACTGGGCGTCCGTGCAGAACCCCATCACCCGCTCGACACCGGCCCGGTTGTACCAGGAGCGATCGAACATGACCAGCTCGCCGCGGGTGGGCAGGTGGCTGATGTAGCGCTGGAAGTACCACTGGTACAGCTCGGTCTCGGTGGGTTTGATCAGCGCGACCACCCGGGCCTGCCGGACGTTGATGTACTCGGTGAACCGCTTGATGGTCCCGCCCTTGCCGGCGGCGTCCCGGCCCTCGAACACGATCACGTGCCGGTGGCCCGACTCGGCCTGCCAGTTCTGGAACTTGAGCAGCTCGATCTGCAGGAGGTACTTCTCCACCTCGTACTGGTTGCGGTCCATCCGATGGTCGTACGGGTAGTTCTCCCGCCAGGTGTCCACGGCCCTGCCGTCGATGTCGATGAGGTCGGGGTCCTCACCGTGGTCGTCGCGCACGGTGAAGCCCTCGGCGCGCAGGCGGTCGATGTAGTGACGGAGTTGGAACGTGGACATCGGTGCGGGCTCCTCGTGGTGGGCCGGGTCGCGGTGCTAGTCGAGGTCTACGACGACCGGGGCGTGGTCGGAGGCGCCCTTGCCCTTGCGTTCCTCGCGGTCGATGAACGCGCCGGTCACCCGCGATGCGAGTTCCGGCGAGTGCAGCTGGAAGTCGATGCGCATGCCCTGCTTCTTGGGGAAGCGTAACTGGGTGTAGTCCCAGTAGGTGTAGACGCCGGGGCCCGGGGTGAACTCGCGGGTGACCTCGCGAAAGCCCGCCCCGTCGAAGGCCGCGAAGGCCTGGCGTTCGGGCTCGGAGACGTGGGTCTTGCCGGTGAAGACCTCCATGTCCCACACGTCCTCGTCGTGCGGTGCCACGTTCCAGTCGCCCACCAACGCCACCTGCGCGGCCGGGTCGGCAGCGAGTTCGGCGGAGGCGTGGTCGCGGAGCCGGGCCAGCCACTCGAGCTTGTAGGTGTAGTGAGGGTCCGCCAGTTCACGGCCGTTGGGGACGTAGAGACTGTAGACGCGGACGCCGTCGCACACCGCGGAGATGGCGCGCGCCTCCGGATCCTGGGTGACCTCGGGGTCCTTGTGGAAACCGGGCATGTCGTCGAAGCCCAACCGGACGTCGTCGAGCCCCACCCGCGAGGCCACGGCCACGCCGTTCCACTGGCTCAAGCCGTGGTGGGCGACCTGGTATCCCAGCTCCTCGAACGCCTCGTGCGGGAACTGGTCGTCCTTGCACTTGGTCTCCTGCATGGCCAGCACGTCGACGTCCGAGCGTTCCAGCCAGGCCGTGACGCGGTCCCGTCGAGCTCTGATCGAGTTGACATTCCAGGTGGCCAGGCGCATGGCGAGCAGTCTATTACCCGGCGTCGGATCGCGTGGACCGCGGAGTGGAACCCTCGACGACGACGAGGTGACGCATCGAATGGTGCGGGGCCAGTCCGAGCTTGGCCCACAGCCCGCGGCCGGCCGCGTTGTCGGCGAAGACGTGGAGGTGGCACTCCTCGGCGCCCAGCGACCGGCCCCACCCGACGAGCGCGCCGGTGACGACCTCGGCCAGCCCGCGTCGGCGGTGGGCGTCGGCGGTCTGCACGCA
>NZ_JADDKI010000199.1:0-15578 GCF_015356725.1 Dietzia sp. SYD-A1 | reverse complement strand
GGCGTCGGACGGCCCCGCGGTGGCGGGGCCGTCCCGGCGCGTCGCGGTCACCTGCATCTGTCAGTTCTGCTCCGCGGCGGTGATGATCTCCGGCACCACGTTGTCGAGCGCCCAGGGCAGGCTGAGCGGCGACGCGGCCGAGATGGACAACACCTGCTGCTCGTCCGTCTGGACCACCATCCGACCCGCCTCGACCGCGGGGATGCGGCCCAGCAACGGGTCCGCCTCGATGGCGGCGCGGACGTCGGGCGAGGCGGCGTAGGTGACGAGGATGTCCGAGACCAGTTCGTCTGCCCGTTCAGGCGACCATGTCACGGCGAACTGGTCGGGGGCCCCGGTCGAGGCCTCGGAGATCACGGGAGCCTGGACCATGCCCAGCTGCTCGAGGAACCGCGGCCGGTTGTCCACGTCGGTGAAGGCATAGATCTTCTCCGCCGCGCCGGGGTCGACCGTCCCGTAGATGAAGGTGGTCCCCCGGAGACCCGGATGGTCGTCAGCGACCTGGGCGATCCGGCCCTCGACCTCGTCGATCAACTCCTCGGCGCGCTCCGAGCGGCCGAGCGCCTCGCCGATGAGGCGGGTCGAGTCCTGCCAGGGCGTACCGAAGGCCACGTCGCCCGCGGGCATCGCGATGGTCGGGGCGATCTTGGACAGGGTCTCGTACTCCTCGGCGGTCATCCCGGAGTAGGCACCCAGGATGACGTCGGGCTGGAGCGCGGCGATGGCCTCGGTGTTGATGCCGTCCGTCTCCGAGTACAACTCCGGCATCTCGCCCCCCACCGACTCAAGTTCGGCGTCGAACCAGTCGGTGGATCCACCGGCGTTGCCGCCGAACGAGTTCCGCGGCATGCCCACCGGAACCACCCCCAGCGCCAGCGAGACATCCGCGTTGACCCAGGAGATCGTGGCCACCCGCTGGGGCGGTTCGGTGATCTCCGTCTGCCCGTATGCGTGGGTGATGGTGCGGGGGAACTCCCCGTCACGCTCGACATCGGTCGCCGTGGCCGAGTCCTGCGATCCACCCACCGAACCTGTGGTGCACCCTGCCAGAACAGCCAGTACGGCGACGATCGCGGTCAGGATCAGCACGACCCGTGCTCGGCCAGGAGTGTCGACCGCTGTCAGACGGGACGGGATGGCGGGTGAACTCATGGGGTCTCCGAAGTGGACTCGTGGCCGTTAGGCATGGCTTACCTTATCGGGAGAACAGTAGGGCCGGGGAGGGCCGCGGCGCAAGGCCGAGCCGTCCCGACCCCACCGAGCCTGGGCCGCAACGTGATTCATATCACCCTACTGTTGATTAGGGTAGCCTAGCCTTTTACGGTTCGCCGGTACCCATGTCCCCGATCGGTCGGAGCGCCCGTGAACGAACATCTGCTGAGCCAGCGGACCCGGAAGGACCATGCCGCCGCCGTGGCCGCGGCGGCCGCCGAGGTGGGAAGGTTCCTCGACGGTCGCACCACTCCCCGCTCGCCGGCCTCCCCCGCCCACCTCGCATCCCTGACGGAGGCGGTGGACCTGTCGACACCCCTCGGGGCGCTCGACAAGGCGCTGCTGGAGGTTCGCGGGCTCTACCTCGATCACGCCGTCGGCTACCACCATCCCCGGTACCTCTCTCATCTCAACTGCCCGATCACCATCCCGTCACTGGCCGCCGAGACGCTGGCAACCTCGGTCAACACCGCGGTGGAGACCTGGGACCAGGGCACCTCCGCGTGCCTCATCGAACAGAAGCTCATCGACTGGGTCGCCGACCTCATCGACTTCGATCGTCCGGATCGCCTCACTCCAGACGGCGTGTTCACGACCGGTGGCTCGCAGTCCAACCTCCAGGCGCTGTTCACCGCGCGGGAGGATCGACTCTCCCGCCCCGACCCCCGGGGGACCGCACCCGGGGACCGCGGGAGGCGGTTGTCCCGGCTGAGGATCGTCACGGGCGAACACGCACACCTCAGTGTGGTCAAGTCCGCGCGGCTGCTGGGCCTGGCCCCGGACGCGGTGATCACCCTTCCCGGCGAGGGAGACCGCATGGATCCCGCCACCCTGGACCGGGCCCTGTCGTCCGTGGCCGATGCCGGCGACGAGGTCGCCGCGGTCGTCGCCCTGGCCGGCACCACCGATCACGGCGCGATCGATCCGCTGCGCGCGGTGGGCGAGGTCTGTCGCCGTCATGATGTCTGGTTGCACGTGGACGCCGCCTACGGCGGGGGGCTACTGGTCTCGCCGACCCGCCGCGATCTCCTCGACGGGATCGGATCGGCGGACTCGGTGACCGTCGACTTCCACAAGACCTTCTTCCTTCCGGTCGCCGCGTCCGCGCTGCTCCTCCGCGACGGCTCCGGCTTCCGCCACTCCACCGTGAGCGCCGACTACCTCAACCCCGCCGACGGTGACGACCACGCGGTGGACAAGTCGTTGCAGACGACCCGCCGCTTCGACGCTCTCAAACTCTGGATGACGCTGCGGGTCCTCGGCGCGGACGGGATCGGCCGCATGCTCGACGACGCGATCGACGTGGCCCGGCGCATCGGCCGGACCATCGACTCCGCTGACGATTTCGAGCTCGTCCGCCGACCGGCGCTGTCGACCGTGCTGTTCCGCCCGCGGCCCGAGGGGTGCGACGCCGACGAATCCGACGCCCTGGTCCGTCCCGTGAGGGACGCGCTGTTCGCCGAGGGACGCTCGGTTGTCGCGGCGACGGTGGTGGACGGCAGGCCCTGCCTCAAGTTCACCGTCCTGGACCCCGAGTTGTCGGACCACGACGTGACCGCCGTCCTCGCCGACGTCCGGGAGGCCGCTCGGTACCTCGCCGACGGGATGCGGCAGGCCACCTCCGCGGGGGTGTTGTCATGAGCGGGACGATCCACGACGTACTGGGGGTGGGTATCGGTCCGTTCAACCTCGGTCTGGCCTGCCTGGCCGAGCCGGCGGGGGTGGACGCCGTCTTCCTCGACGCCCGCCAGGGCTTCACGTGGCACCACGGACTCATGTTCGACGACGCGACCATCCAGGTCCCCTTTCTCGCCGATCTGGTGACGCTGGCCGATCCCACCTCGCCGTACTCGTTCCTGTCGTATCTGAAGCAGGCCGAACGGTTGTACCCGTTCTACATCCGTGAGAACTTCCAGCCGCTGCGCGCGGAGTACGACGCGTACTGCCGTTGGGCCTCCGATCGGGTCAGTGGGCTCCGCTGGGGTCGGGAGGTGGTCGACGTCCGGCGCGAGACGGGCGACGAACCCGTCTACAGGGTCACGGCGATCACCTCCGACGGCACGGAGACCTACCGTGCCCGGCACCTGGTGCTCGGCATCGGCACCACCCCGTGGTCGCCGGTCGACACCACCTCCCTCGACGGTGGTTCGCCGGACACCGGCCGACGGGTGGCGCTGCACGCCGCCGACTATCTGCACCGGCGCGCAGAGCTGCTCGAGCTCGACTCGGTGACCGTCGTGGGCAGCGGCCAGTCGGCCGCCGAGATCTACCAGGACCTGCTGGCCACGTCGGGGGACTCCGGGCCCCGCGTGGACTGGATCACCCGCTCCCCGCGGTTCTTCCCCATGGAATACACCAAGCTCACACTGGAGATGACGTCCCCGGAGTACATCGACCACTTCCACGGACTCGACGCCGGGACGCGTGACCGCATGCTGCGCGACCAGCGCTCGCTCTACAAGGGCATCGACGCCGA
The DNA here is from genome assembly GCF_015356725.1 of Dietzia sp. SYD-A1. Taxonomy (NCBI): domain Bacteria; kingdom Bacillati; phylum Actinomycetota; class Actinomycetes; order Mycobacteriales; family Dietziaceae; genus Dietzia; species Dietzia sp. SYD-A1. The sequence continues at coordinate 11,890 of NZ_JADDKI010000199.1, read as the reverse complement.
ATTGATCAACCAGATCCACGACCTGCTCTACCGCCGGTCCGCCCACGGGCTGGACACCGGCTTGTTGGTGGCGGCGACCGCCCTGGAGGGCGCCACCCCCGTCGGCTCGCACATCCGACTGGACCTGCGCTGCACAGACACCGCGCGGACCTGGACGCACCAGACCCAGGGGCTGGTGATGGCCACGGGGTACTCACCCACCACCCCGCGGTTCCTCGACGGGATCGCCTCGGAGATCGACTGGGAGGACCCCGGTCCCGAACAGAGCCGCGAGGGTCGGCCCCGCCGATACCGGGTGGCACGGGACCACACCATCGACCTCGCTCACCGGCGGATCCACGTGCAGAACGCGGAGGAGCACACCCACGGCCTGAGCGCGCCGGACCTCGGGATGGGGGCGATGCGCAACAGCATCATCCTGCGGTCCGTGACCGGTCGCGAGGTATACCCCGTCGAGTCACGTATCGCGTTCCAGCGGTTCGGCCCCCCGGCCGACGAGATCCCAGGGGCCCGCGATGCCGACCGGGCGCGGACCGACGCGCCCGCCGGACGACGCACCCCCGCCGACCAGCAGGCCCAGGAGACCCGATGACCCACACCGTCAGTACGCCCGCCGGACTCGTCTCGCTCGCGAGCCTGCCCACGGACCCCGACACCACCGGGACACTCCACGCGTGGCTCTCCCATCCCGGATCGGCCTACTGGGGCATGCGACACATGACACCCGGACAGATCTCGGAGTTCTTCCACGACTGGCAGTCGAGCCGGCACCGACAGGTCCACATGGTGCGTATCGACGGGCTGCGGGCGGGGCTGGCAGTGTTCTACGACCCGGCCGCGGTCGAGCTCGACGGAAAGTACCCCCATCAACCCGGGGACCTGGGCATGCACCTGCTGGTCGCACCGTCGCGGACCCCCGTTCCGGGCACCACCGCCGCCGTGATCGGCGCCATCTGCGAGACCGCCTTCGGGCCGCTGGGTGCCCGGCGCATCGTGGTGGAACCGGACATCGACAACACCGCCGTCCACCGGCTCAACGCCCGCGCGGGATTCCGGGAGGACGGGCCGCTCCGCCTGCCGGACAAGACCGCTCTGCTCTCCTTCTGCGAGCTCGACGACTTCCGCGACTCGGAGATCGGCCGGACCACGCGGCCCGTACCGTCGTCCACTCGATCACCCGGCGCCGCACCTCACGCGCATCTCTCCGGCCACGCGATGCGCCGGGCGCACCGTCACCTGTGCGCCAAGGCGCTGGCCGAGTTCTCCCACGAGCGGCTACTCACCCCGCAGGCCACGGCGGAGCCCGGGGTGTACGAGGTGCGCGCGGGGTCCGAGACCTGGACTTTCCGCGCGCGGGTCCTGCCACTCGAGCACTGGGTGGTGGACGAGGGGTCGCTGCGGCGCGAGGTCGGGGGTGAGCCGGCCGAGCCCGACGCCCAGGCCCTCGTCACCGCGTTCGCTCCCGTGCTCGGGATCCCCGGGGCGCTGGTGGGGATCTATCTGGAGGAGATCGCGGCCACCCTCGGCTCCGCCGCGTTCTGCCTGCACCACCGCGACCGACCGGTCCAGGAACTCGCCACGGCGGACCTGCAGGAGGTCGAGGCCGCGATGACCGAGGGGCACCCGGGATTCGTGGCCAACAACGGGCGCATCGGACTGGGGCTGACCGACCGACACCGCTACACCCCGGAGGCTCCCGCCACGGTGCGCCTGGTGTGGCTCGCCGCCCGCCGCGAACTCAGCCACCTCGCCACCGTGACCGGACTGGAGGAGAACGAGCACTACCTCCGGGAGTTCGACCGTGACGACCTCGACCGGTGCGACACACGACTCCGGGAGCTGGGCCTCGACCCGGACGCGTACCGCCTCATCCCCGTCCACCCGTGGCAGTGGGAGCACAGGATCGCCGTCGCGTTCGGCCCCGACCTGGCCCGCCGCGACCTCGTCCACCTGGGCGAGTCCTCCAGCGAGTACCGCCCGCAGCAGTCCGTACGCACGTTCTTCGACGTGACCCGTCCCGAGCGCGGGTACGTCAAGACGGCACTGGCGGTGCAGAACATGGGCTTCACCCGCGGACTGTCTCCTCGGTACATGCGTGACACCCCGGCGGTCAACGACTGGGTGGCCGGTCTGGTGGCCGGGGACCCCGTGCTCCGAGCACTCGACTTCGGGATCCTGCGCGAGGTCGCCGCAGTGGGATACACCGGCGACGCCTACCACCGTGCAGCGGAGTACGGCGTCTCGGACGAGGGGCCGCACACCAAGATGATCGCGGCCCTGTGGCGTGAGAGCCCGGTGCCGCGACTGGCGGAGGGCGAGCGGGCCTTCACGCTGGCCTCCCTCCTGCACCTCGACCTGCACGGGCGCCCCCTCGTCGTCGAACACCTGGAGCGGTCAGGGTCGGACGCCCGCACGTGGCTCCGCGCGCTGCTCGACGCCTACGTCCTGCCGGTGGCCCGCTGTCTGCTCGCGCACGGACTGGTGTTCATGCCCCACGGGGAGAACGTGATCGTCGTGATCGGCCCGGACCACCTGCCGCGACGGGTGCTGTTCAAGGACATCGGGGAGGAGGTGGCCGTGGTGACCGACCGACCGCTGCCCGAGGAGATCGAGCGGATCCGGCACGTCGTGGACGCCGAGACGGCCGCGTTGAGCATCCACACCGACGTGATGGACGGGGTACTGCGTCACCTCGCCGCGATCTGCGACGAGGCCGGTGTCCTACCGGCATGGGAGTTCTGGGACGAGACCCGCCGTTGCCTGTCGGCGCTGGACCGCGACGGGCGGAACGAGGCGACCTGGCAGGCGCTCTTCGCGCCGCGGTTCAAGCACTCGTGCCTCAACCGGCTGCAGTTGCGCGACACCCGGCAGATGGTGGATCTGACCGATCAGGCGGGCTCGCTCCAGTTCGCGGGCACCCTCGCCAACCCCCTCGCCAACCCCCTCGCATCGACCCCGACCGGCCCCGCGGGTCGCGGCGAGCGTTCCGGACACGTCGGCCGAGAAGGGGGCGTGCGGAACGCTCTTATCGATGACGGAGCCCGCAGCGTGTCGTAGCGTCACTGGGATGAACGGGCGGGAACTCCAGAAGTGTGCGGCGCTGCGAGCGCGCGAGCTACCGGCGACCACCCTGGAGTTCCCGTTCGGGCCGGACGTCGACGTCTACAAGGTCCGCGGCAAGGTGTTCATGATCCACACCGTGGTCGACGACGAGCCCCTCGTGGTGATCAAGGCATCACCCTCGGACGGCCTCGCCCTCCGTGACGCGCACCCGGACATCACCCCCGGCTACCACATGGACAAGAGGCACTGGATCTCACTGCACCCCGGGGGGAGCCTCGGCCACGACGTGGTCGAGGAATTGGTCACGGAGTCCTACCGACTCGTGGTGGCCGGGCTCCCCAGCGCGCAGCGACCGGTCGAGCCGCACTCCTTCGGGCGCGGGCAGCGCTGATCGGGCTCAGTTCGCCGGCGCGATCTCCGGCGAACCCTCGGGCGACACCGAGGACCCGGTGATCGAACCGAGCCGCTCCTCGCCCAGCGAGCCCTCCACGGCGTCCGTCGCCGAGCCCGTGTCGACGGCTCCGGCCAGCGAGCCGCCCACCACGGGCACCCCGCCGATGACGGCGTCGACCGACCCCGGGACGTCCCCGCGCATCAGGAAGTCGACGGACTCCGCGACGGGCTTGACGACCATGCACACGACCCCGATGGGCGGAAGCGGGATGCCCGCCAGGTTGGCAGCCGCGCCGGCCACGGTGCCGACGCCACAGACGGCGCTGGCGACGGAACCGACCGGACCGGAGGTGTAACCGGGCAGCGAACCGGTGACGGAGGCCGGAAGCAGGTCACCGGCGGAGCCGAGGCCGCCGCCGGTGTCCGCGTCGGTCTCCGTTCCGGCGGAGCCGGTGAGCGACGACGAGTCGAGGGCGCCAGACGACAGGCCGTCTGCGCTCTGGGCTGCCGCGGCGCCGGTCGAGAAGACGAGAAGTGCGGCGGCCAGCGCACCGGCGCAGGCGAGGGATCTGGTCACAGTGATCTCCGAGCATGACGGGGGCGCGAGCCCCACGATGAGTTGAGGATTCTTGAGTCCATCACATATACGTCACGAGCGGGGCGGTGTTACGTCACGACCACCACGTCGTCACGTCACGCCGCCTCGCCCTGGTGCCGTCTGCCCGGACGGCGCCGGTCCGCACCGTTCGCGGGCGCGATGAGGGAGAGTGGAGCCATGACCGGGATCCCGACCACCCCCGCCGACCACTCGCTGGCCGACGTCATGCCGTCGATCGCCGCCTCGCTGGGCGTCGACCTCCGCAACCCACTGGCTCTCCCGCCCACGCGGGATACGGTGCTCGTCCTGGTCGACGGCCTCGGCGCCGAGCTCATCCGGCAGCACGCCGAGGTCGCCCCCACCCTCTCGGCGATGACCACGCGGATGATCTCCGCGGGATTCCCCGCCACCACGGCCACGAGTCTGGCCAGCCTGGCGGTGGGAGCGCCGTGCTCCCGCCACGGGATCGTCGGGTACAGCTTCGCGCTCCCGGACGAGGGTGCGGAGACACCTACCGTCTTCAACTCGCTCCGGTGGACCACGGGGTCGGCGGAGGGGCCCTCCGCACTGGACCGGTTCCCTCCCCGTGAGGTGCAGGTGCTGCCGAGTCTTCTCGAACTGCTCACCGAGGAGGGGGTCGACGTCACCTACGTCATGCGCGAGGACTTCCGGGCATCCGGACTCACCCGGGCCGCGTTCCGGGCGGAGGGCGAGTACCGCTCGGCGATCTCACTGCAGGAGATCCGCGAGGCGATACTCGCTGTCGTCGCCGCTCCCTCGAAATCCAGACGGTTCGTCTATTCCTACTTCGGAGACCTCGATCTCATCGGACACATCCACGGTCCGGGCTCTCCGGAGTGGGTTCAGTCGTTGCGCGAGGTGGACGCCTTCGTCGCCGACCTGGCGACGGATCTGCCCCCCGGCTGCGGGTTACTCGTCACCGCCGACCACGGCATGGTGGCCGCGGAGACCGTGATCAATATCGATGCCACACCGTCGCTCCTCACGGACGTCGAGGTGCTCGCCGGCGAGGCCCGGGTACGGCACGTGCACGCACGGGCCGGGGCGGAAACGGCGGTGTTGGCCGCCTGGCGCGAGGAGTTGGCGGGGCACGCGCGGGTGCTGAGCCGGGAACAGGCACTGGACGAGCAGTTGTTCGGGCCGGGCCGGGACCATGCGGACCGTCTGGGTCACGTCATCGCGGTCGCCACCGGCGGCGTCATCCTCGCCCGCACCCACCACGAGAAGATGGAGTCGGGCCTCCTCGGTCATCACGGGGCCAATACCGCGGCTGAGCAGCACATCCCACTCATCCTGCGGTGAGCCGCCGGCCTGCTCAGCAGGTGACCGGCGTCGACGGGTCGCTGGTGGAGTCCAGCCAGCGACCGTACGCAGGCGGTCCCTCTGCTCGCACGTCTGCGCACAGCTCCTGACGGGAATACCCGGAAGCGCGGTAGACGGCGTAGATGACGTTGCCGTTCTCGTCCCTCGCGCGCAGCGAGGGGCACGCCATGTCGGTGCGCAAGTAGGACGCTCCCGGGTTCTGCGCCAGCGCGGCAGCGATCTCCTGCGCGTATGCACCCGGGGTGACGGCGGAGTACAGGACCACGATCCCCCGACCGTCGCACGCGGGACGGGACATGGGGACACGCAGTCCCAGATCGCCGGTCAGTGCGGCCGAGGACCGACAGTCGTCCAGGACCGCTGCGATCTCAGCGGGCATGCCGTCGGCCTCCGCCTCCTGACGGCACGTGGTGGACGGGATCCCGGTGTATCGCTTCCAACTCCCCCCCACGCGGCTCACTATGTACTGCGTATCCCCGGCGGGTTCACCCTGCGGTACGAAGACGTGCGCCAGTGCCCACGCCCCCGCGCACCGGTCGACGTTGACGTTCCGACGGGCGATACCCGCCTCGCTCGCGATCTCGTCCGGGTCGCAGTCGGCGGACCGCACGGATGGAGCACCGGTTGCAGCGGGCATCGTCTCCGGGACCTGGGGCGCCGTCTCCGGTTCCACGGAGGTCGTCGTCGGCGCTGGTGCGGCACCCGGTTCGCCGCCGTCCGAGGCGACGAGGTAGCCGACCGCGCCGGCGAGGACGACGAGAAGCACCACGATGAGCCCACCCATCACCCACATGAGGCCGTTGCGAGAGGGAGCTCGCGGACCCGTTCCGTAGGGGTCCTGGCCCCACCCCCCGTCGTTGCCCCGGTAACCGTCCCGGCTGGAACCGTCCCGCCCGGAGCCACCTGACGGATCGCTCATAGTCACCACCATCGACACGGCCGACGAGGCGGCCTACGTCCGGAGAATGACAGTCACTTTATCCACCTGGCGACCGGCAACGCACCACGTTCTCAGGAGCCGAGTAGGACCTGCGTGAAGTCCTGCTCGTCGGGGTGGTCGAGCATCTCCTCCATCCGCTTCCGGTCGAAGGGCCAGAGATCGATCTCACCGCCGGCTGTCTGGTACCAGGACGTGCACCCGGTGTTCCACACCGTCGGCCCCATCGCCGCGCCCACCGCGCGCGCGAAATCGGCGGTCGCCCTCTCCGTCACCTCGACCGCGTCGAACCGCCCGAGTCGCCATTGCTCGATCCACTGCGCGATGTACCGCGAGGTGAGTTCCGCCGAGTACTGCAGTGAGATCGACCCGGTCGGCGAGTTGGGACCGAGAACGGTGAAGAGGTTGGGGAAACCAGGGATCGCGGTCATCCGGTATGCACGCGGGCCGGTCGCCCAGGCCTCATCGAGACCCAGTCCGTCGCGGCCGGTGATCCGCATGGGGCGCATGTACTCGTGGGATCGGAAACCCGTGGCCAGGACGATCACGTCGGCGTCGTGATGGGCGCCGTCATCGGTGCGGATACCGGTGGGCGTGACCTCGGTGATCGGACTCGTCACCAGCTGGGCGTTGGGGGCGGTGATGGCGCCGTAGTAGGTGCCCGAGACGACCTGCCGCTTACACAGCGGCTCGTCATCGGGAGTCAACCTCGCCCGGAGCCGGGCGTCGCGGACCTGCCGGCGGAGACTCGACCTCGCGTACGCCTGCACCGCCCGGCGACGCCAGGTCGGCTTGAGCACCACGTCCGCCAGAATCCCCGACGCCCACAGTGCGGCCGCGTACAGACCCCGCTGCAGTCCCGGCATCCGGCGGAGCAGGGCGGTGAACAGCTCGGGTTGGCGGACGCCCATCGGCGCCCAGAGGATCCACTGCGGGGAGCGGGTGAAGTGCAGTAGACGCGAGGCCTCGGGCTGAAGCGCGGAGACGATCTGCACCCCCGTGGATCCGGACCCGATCACCGCGACCCGCGATCCACCGGTCTCGAGCTCCGGGTCCCAGCGGGCGGTGTGCACGACAGGGCCGGCGAAGGAGTCGAGTCCGTCGATGTCGGGCACATGGGGGTGGTGGAGCACCCCGGTCGCACACACGACGAAGTCCGCGAGGAGGATCTCCCCTGCCGCGGTGGTGAGAGTCCAGGTTGCGGACTCGTCGTCGTACACCGCATCCGTCACCTCGGTTTCGAGCCGCAACCATCCGTCCAACCCGCACCGCTCCACGACTTCCCGGTGGTAGAGCCGGATCTCCTCGCCGGATGCCCAGACGTGCGACCAGTCGGCTTTCGGTGCGAACCCGAACTGATAGAGCTGTGACGGGACGTCGCAGGTCAGGCCCGGGTAGCGATTCCAGTGCCACACCCCGCCGACGTCGGTGCCCTTCTCGCAGATCAGCACGTCGCTCAGCCCGGCCAGTCGGAACGTGTGCGCGGCGGCGATGCCCGCGAGTCCCGCGCCGATGATCACCACGCGGGGTTGTCGCAGACCGGTCACCACTTCAGGTCTACAGCCTCGGGCGACCGGATGCGATGGTTCGCTCGGCCTCGTAGCGTCGGCGATATGCGTGAGCGCGCATGACACGACCAGCGAGAGGAGCCTGACATGAAGGCAGTCACCTGGCACGGCAAGCGCGATGTCCGCGTGGATGACGTACCCGATCCCAGGATCGAGGAAGCCACCGACGCGATCGTCAGGATCACCAGCACGAACATCTGCGGGTCCGATCTGCACCTGTACGAGGTGCTCGGGCCGTTCATGAACGAGGGCGACGTCCTCGGTCACGAACCGATGGGGATCGTCGAGGAAGTGGGGTCCGGACTCACCGACCTCTCCCCGGGGGACCGGGTGGTGATGCCGTTCCAGATCTCGTGCGGCCACTGCTACATGTGCGACAAGGGCCTGAACACCCAGTGCGAGACCACCCAGGTCCGTGACCAGGGGATGGGAGCGGCGTTGTTCGGCTACTCGGAGCTGTACGGAAGTGTCTCCGGCGGTCAGGCGGAGTATCTGCGGGTGCCGCAGGCCCAGAACACGACCATCAAGGTGCCGCACGAGCACACCGACGACCGGTACCTGTACCTGTCCGACGTCTTGCCGACGGCCTGGCAGGCGGTCGAGTACGCGAAGATCCCCGATGGCGGGACCGTCGTGGTACTGGGGCTGGGACCGATCGGCGACATGGCGGCCCGGATCGCCGCCCACCGCGGACACCGCGTCATCGGAGTGGACCCGGTCGCCGAACGCCGGGCCCGCCAGGCGCATCGGGGAGTCGAGGTCCTCGACCCCGCCGGCGTCCCCGGTGAACTGGGGGACGTGATCCGCGACATGACCGACGGGCGCGGGCCGGATTCGGTGATCGACGCGGTGGGCATGGAGGCACACGGCTCCCCCGTGGCCACCGCGGCCCACGCAACCGTGGGGATGCTGCCCAAGTTCCTCGGCAAGAAGGTGATGGAGCACTCGGGCGTGGACAGGCTCTCCGCGTTCTACTCCGCTATCGACATCGTGCGCCGGGGCGGGACCATCTCCCTGTCCGGCGTGTACGGCGGCACCGCCGACCCCTTGCCGATGCTGACGATGTTCGACAAGCAGCTCACGCTCACGATGGGGCAGGCCAACGTCAAGCGCTGGGTGCCGGACATCATGCCGCTTCTCAGCGATGACGACCCGCTGGGAGTGGACGACTTCGCCACCCACCGGCTCCCCCTCGCGGACGCCCCCCACGCCTACGAGATCTTCCAGAAGAAGCAGGACGGGGCCGTGAAGATCGTCCTCACCCCGTGAGGTCGGGGCCCGGCGGGAGGCGGACGGGTAGGTTCCGGGCATGACGGAACTCGCCCGCCTCCTGCTCGTCCGCCACGGGCAGAGCGTGGGGAACATCGCTGACGACGAGGCCCGCGCCGCCGGGGCGCACCGCCTCGATCTGGATTACCGGGATGCCGACACCCCGCTGTCGGAGACCGGACTCACCCAGGCGTCGGCCGTCGGCACGTGGTTGGCCGCACTACCGGACGAGCGCCGGCCGACGGTGTGGCTGACCTCCCCGTACCGACGAGCGGCGGACACGGCCACCGCCGCGTTGGAAGCGGCCCGCCTGGATGCCACTCTCCTCACCGACGAGCGGCTGCGTGAGCGGGACCTCGGGATCCTCGACGGGTTCACCGGGCACGGGATCCGTGACCGCTTCCCGGCGGAGGCGGAGCGGCGCGACCGGATCGGCAAGTTCTACTACCGACCCCCGGGTGGGGAGAGCTGGACGGACGTGGTCCTGCGCGTGCGCTACCTGCTCACCGATCTCCGGCAGCAGTACGCCGGTCAGCGGCTGTGCATCTTCAGCCACCAAGCGGTGATCATGGGATTCCGGGTGGCGTTGGAACATATGGCTGAACAGGACATCCTCCACGTCGACCGTGAGGACCCCCTGCCCAATTGCTCGGTGACGACATACCGGAACGGCGACGGGTCACTGCGCCTCGAGCGGTATGCCGACACCACGGCCGTAGAGCGGGCCGAGGCCCCCACCACCCGCGAGGGTTCAGCAGCGGACGAGGACGGCCGGTGACCACCGGCCAGGAGGGCGAGGCGCTCGTGCTCACCTCCCACCGCCTGCGGGGGTGGGCGCTTCCCACGCCGGACGGCGGCAAGGAGAGCCGCGGCCGGGTGCTCGTCGTGGGAGGCGGTCGCACCACACCGGGCGGGGTGCTCCTCGCGGCGGAGGCGGCGCTGCGCGCCGGGGCGGGCAAACTCCAGATCGCGACGGCATCCTCCGTGGCGCCGGGGTTGGCCCTGCAGATACCGGAATCGATGACGGTGGGGCTCCCGGAGGACGAGGCGGGCGAACTGTCGCCGGACGGCGCGGAGACGGTCGCCGAGCTGGCGCAGGGGTGTGCCGCCGTGGTCCTCGGCCCCGGCCTCGGCAACGTCGAGGTCGCCGGGGCACTGCTCCGCCGAGTGGTCCCCGATCTCGACTGCACGCTCGTCCTCGACGCTCTCGCCCTGGCGTACCTGACCGCGAACCCGGACGGCGTCGCCCACCTCGAGGGTCGCTGTGTTCTCACCCCGAACACCCGGGAACTGGCGAGGACTCTCGACGTCCCCGAGTCCGACGTCGAGGCCGACACCCCCCGGTGTGTCACAGACCTCGCCCGGCGCACCCGGGCAGTGGTGGTCTCCGGGGCGGCCACCTCGTGGATCGCGTCACCAGAGGGCGGTCTCTGGCGTGACGAATCGGGCACCCCCGGGCTCGGGGTGTCCGGCTCGGGTGACGTCAAGGCCGGAGTCATCACCGGGCTGCTCGCTCGTGGGGCGGATCCCGCTCAGGCCGCCGCGTGGGCCACCTTCGCCCACGGTAGGGCCGGTGAACGGCTCGCGGTGCGGGTCGGTCCCACCGGATTTCTGGCCAGAGAGCTGTTGTCGGAGATCCCCCACGTCATGGCTGAGCTCTCCTCCTGAGCATCCGTCCACCGTCGCGCACCGGTCGCGGGCGCGACCGGCTGCGCCCCGGCGCCGGGACTGGCAGGCTCGGGTCATGAGTTCCACCGACAAGTCCCGTGCCGACGAGCCCCGTGCCGAGAAGATCCGTTCCGCCATCGATGACGCCACCGTCCCGGATCCCGGCACCCTGCACCGTGCCCGCATGATCGTCGTGGACAAGCTCGGAGAGTGGGACAGCCTGGGAGTCGACGAGATCGTCGAGTCGGTGTGTGAGGCCTACGAGGCCCCCTCCGGTGAACCGCTGCGGCTCGCGGACGTGGACCCCTCCGGCCCCGCCACCGACACCCCCGCCATGCGGCACCTGCGATATGCGAGGGCGGCGCGCACCGCGCTCATCGATCTGGAACGGGAGGGGACGATCGTCGCGGTGGCCGAGCACCCCGGCGACTCCGAGGCCGACACACTCACGGGCGAGCAGACCGCGGACGACGCGATCCCCGGCGCCGAGGAGGTCACCGCCACCACGGAGACCACCGGTCCCGCCGGCCGGGAGTCGGGCGCCGACGAGCTGGTCCTCAGTACCGGGCCGCAACCGCGGGGTCGGCGGTTCGCCCTGGCCGCCGGCTGAACCCCGCGATCAGAGCCGGTTCAGGGCAGCGGCACGGTCTTGGCGAGGTCAGATCAGAGCGACGTCGTGGACTCCGGGTGGTCGGTCTCCCTGAGCGGCTTCTGCGCGCCCCCGGAGAGGGTGGACTCGCCCAGCCTGGCCTCGCGGTAGCGGTCGGCCTGTGCCTGGGTGATGGTCTCGCGGGCACCGTCCTTGGCGTAACAGACCGGCACCCACGCGCCCTGGGAATCGAGACGCGCCACGATTCGCTGACGCAGCCGGAACGGCTGGATGGAATCCGACCAGGCGATCAGCAGGTCCAGGTCGGTCCCGCGGGCGTCGGGGAGCGAATCGGTGGCGCAGAAGTGCTGCACGCTGCGCCACACGGCGAACTGGGCCCCGGTCACCGAGAGCGGATCCACGGTCGCCGGCCGTGAGGACCGTGCCGAACGGCTCCGGGT
>NZ_JADDKI010000198.1:0-2554 GCF_015356725.1 Dietzia sp. SYD-A1 | reverse complement strand
CCCCTGTTGACTGCTGATTACACCAGCCAGACAGCGGTGGAACCGGCCGTTGGACGCTTGTGTCGGCGGATTGCGGCGCGCGGGGCGACGGCCGCGCACGGGTCGGTAACCTCGTCCGCGTGAACACACGCGCCCAGGATCCCCTCGCCCCGCTGGTCTCCCTGCCCGGCGTCGCCGAGGCGTCCGAGGCGGCCCGTGGTGCGCTCGCGAGCGTCCACCGGCATCCGGCAAACCGTCGGGGCTGGCCCACCACGGCGGCGGAGTCGGTGCTGCGCGGTGCGCGGGCGTCAGCCGGGGTGGAGGGTGCCTCGGTGCGACTGGACGCCGACGGTGACCACGACGAGGTGCTCTCCGGCGCTCTGCGGGTGGCCGGCGAGCTGACGGGCGAATCGCTCGACCGGGCCGTGTCGGTGTGGACCCGGTCGCCGCTGCAGGAGCTGGCGCACCTGCATCTGCTGGCCGCGTCCGGCCCCGGGGTGGATATGGCGTCCCTCGGTCGTCCCCGGGCGGATCGGGGGGTGGCCGAGCGGTTGCAGGGGCTGGCGGAGTTGGTGACGGGCGGGACGTCGGTGCCCGCCCCGGTCCTGGCGTCAGTGGTCCTGGGCGAACTGTCCGGCATGCGGCCGTTCGGGTCCGCTGACGGTGTGGTGGCGCGGGCGGCGTTCCGGTTGGTGACCGTGTCCACCGGCCTAGACCCACATTGTCTCGGCGTGCCCGAGGTGACCTTCTACCGGGATCCCGCCGGGCATCGATCGGCCCTGGAGGGCTTCGTCTCCGGTACCGGCGAGGGTGTCGGATCATGGATTCTCCACTGCTGTAGAGCTCTCGAGGCCGGTGCTCGCGAGGCCACCTCGATCGCCGAGGCCGCCGGGAGCTGACCGTCACGCAGGACGGATGACCGGTACGTCACCGCGTGCGGCCCCACGGCGCGCGAATGGCGGGCCGGCAGTCGTGCCGACCCGCCCACTCGCTGCGGTTCCATCGAGAGATCCGGGTACCAGGCGTCCTGTGGTCCGCCGTGTCGCCGGTCCGGGACAACCGTCGGTGACGGCTGGCGCGGACCCACGGCTGGGTTGCCTCTCGGGCGTCATCCGTCGCGTGGGTTCCGGAGTATCGATGACGGTGCCTCGGACGGGGAACCGTGACTTCTCCTCCGTCGCGGTCCTGGCGTCCTGCGTCACCGTGCTTTGAGCATGCCGCGCGGATCAGGGTCCCGGCGATGGTGGGATCCCACAAGGAACCCGGGGAGTTACCGGTGATTCCCGCCATCGCCTCCCGTGCGTTGGCCGGCGGACGATGAGGTGTTGTGCCCCGAACCCCGGTGGGATCTTCCGGGTGGGTGCGATCCGGGCGGGCCTCTCCGCTCGCGGGACCGGGGTCAGGCGCCCCGCCGCGCGGAACGCGCGAAGGACACCGTTGCGGCGCCCACCGCGAGTGCGATCGCCCCGACGCCGATGATCGGCCCGGACGCGCGTTCCAGCGTCGGCAGCAATGGGGTGGGGCTGGAGAAGGTGAGGATGGGCCACCCGCGCTCGAGGGCCTCACGGCGCAGGGTCCGGTCCGGGTTGATGACCGTGGGGTGTCCCACCTCCTCGAGCATCGGGAGGTCGGTGGAGGAGTCGGAGTAGGCGTACGAGGCCTCCAGGTCGTACCCGTAGCGCTGGGCGAAACCCCGGATGGCCTCGGCCTTGCCCGGACCCTGGCAGTAGAACTCGATGGATCCGCCGTATCGCCCGTCCGCATCGCGGCTCATGCGCGTCCCGGCGTAGTGGTCCACGCCGAGCATCCGTGCGATCGGTGCCACCAGCTCCTCCCCGGAGGCGGACACGATCACGAGGTCGTGGCCGAGCGCTCGGTGCTCGGCGAGGAGTTCCTGTGCCTCCGAGTAGACGGTGGGCGTGACTTTCTCCGTGAGGGCCTCGGTGACGATCCGCTCGACCTTCTCGGGCTCCCAACCCTTGGTGGCCGTCGCCATGGCCTGGCGGACCTTCTGCATCTGTTCGTCGTCGGCATCGGAGAGGCTGAAGGCGAGCTGCGTGTACGCCAGATCGATCACCGATCGGCGCGACAGCAGGCCTTCGTCGAGAAACGATTTGTTGAACGCGAACACCGACGAGGTGGCGATGATCGTCTTGTCGAGGTCGAAGAACGCGGCGATCCGGCGAGGTCGGTGCGACGACCGAGGGCCCTTGAGGCGTGGGGCGGACACGACTCCACGATACGGTTCTTGTGCTCGAGGCGTGGATAAGTGATACTGATCACGCTCGAAAGAGCATCCCCCTACAGGTGCTCGATTCGTCCCCCCTACGAATCGGGACTCCGAGAAACCGCGGCGCCCCCCTGCCGCGGTTTCTCTCTGTTTCGGGGCGGTCGTTCCACCTCCGCCGGTTTTCCACATCCACGGTCTCTCCACAGCCCGCCCCCGGATGACGCTCCGGGCCGGGGGTGCCGACGGTCGTGTGCGCGACGCTGTGGCCGTGACCCAGAGCCCCCGCCCACCGCGCGACGCCGTCCCCGACCACCCGGCGGGCAGGACCGTCGCCGTTGATGTGGC
>NZ_JADDKI010000197.1:0-14729 GCF_015356725.1 Dietzia sp. SYD-A1 | reverse complement strand
GTCCGGGGGTGGGCCCCGCCCGCTGCGGGACCGCGCCGAAAGAGGCGGGGGGAGAGACGACCACGAGGCTGTTTCCCGGGACGAACGACGAGCTCCCGTGGAACCGACGGGCGTACCCCTGCCCTCACCGGCGGACCCGGTGCTGTGGCCGCAGCGCGAGGCGCTCAAGGCTGCCCTGCAGTACCCGGGTCTGGCAGGGCCGCTCTTCGACTCGCTCCCGTCGGAGTGCTACACCCATCCCGCCTACTCCAGGCTCGCCGCCGCGGTGTCCGCCGCCGGGGGGTGTGCCTCGGGCAAGAGCGGCGCGAACTGGGTGTCCGAGGTGTCCCGGGGGCTCGAGGACGACGGGCTGCGGCGGCTGGTGGGCCTGATGGCGGTCGAGACGCTCCGGGTGGCGGAGGACGCGCTGCCCCGGTACGTCTCCGGCGTGCTCGCCCGACTGCAGGAGGTGTGGGTGTCCGGTCAGATCGCCGACCTCAAGTCGAAGGTGCAGCGGATGAGTCCGGCGGCGGACCCGGAGGGCTACTCGGCACTGTTCGGTGACCTCGTCGCGCTGGAGGAGTACCGGCGAGGACTGCTCGACCAGGCTGTGGGCGCCACGCCCGACATCGCCTGACCTGGCGATTTGGACCGACGGCCGCGCTCGCACTAAGGTGAGTTCTCGGTGCTCGGCGTGATCGTCGGTCGCCGAGGCAATCCCCCATAGCTCAATTGGCAGAGCATTCGACTGTTAATCGAAGGGTTTCTGGTTCGAGTCCAGATGGGGGAGCAGTCGAAGGCAGGTCAGGAGTGCTCTTCTGACCTGCCTTCTGTGTTTGCGTCGCCGAGCTCTCCAGCGTCACGTTGGGCTCCAATCGGGATGACGAGGTTGGAAGTGGCCTGTCACTCACCGGCTAGGGCGGCGATGCGCGCCAAGATTGCGTCCGCGTGATCGTAGATGTCGTCCAAGGTTGCAAGTGGGTGCAACGTCTCCTGTTTGGCCTCGTCGAACACCCCTATTCTCCAGTTAGAAGAGTTGAAGTGCAGGCGCGCTATCGGTTTGCGATTGTTGTCATCGAATAAGATGGCGCAATACGATTTGGCATCGCGCATATAGATACGTGCCGCCGATACCTTCTGTCGGGCTATAGCCTTGATGATCTGGAACGCCTCGATCTCCTCAGGCGAGGTCTCAACATCATCCTCTGGCTGGACCAGCGTGGGTTCGGGTTGCGCCTGCTCCGTACTCGGGGACTCCATTTCGGTCGGGGTGTGCTCATCTAGGTCTTGGGCGGTGCGAAGGCGGCGGTTGGCCTCATCCCGGATGAACTGTGCGCCAGCTGTGCCAACCACTTCGCGGAAGAACTCGAGTACTTGTGCGGTGAGTCGCCGAGAGGTTACCCGGTTCGCAAAGTAGCGCACCCAGTCATCCGACGGCTCTCGGAATTCAGCCGCCATTGCTTTGCGTACCTCGGCCACGTACTTGAGATGCTCAGCTGAAGCGGCGATCGTCTCGGCATCGAATTTGCTCTTGGTGCACTTCTCCAAGTGAGGGAAGATGCGTTCGTCGATGTTGGCGAGGTCCAATGTCATGAAGGGCTTCTCGTCCATTCGATTTGCTGCGTCAAGCTGTGCGTAGAAGTGGTACACCTCTCCGTTGGTCAGAATCGCAAACTCGGTGTCCGTGACGTTGAAGTAGCGGATCAACTGCGTAGCGTGGTCCAAGCTGAGAGGCGAACCAATAGTCTTGCACTCGATAAGAAACCGGAAGTCCTCGCCGCTCTTGATCGCGTAGTCGACCTTCTCACCCTTCTTCCGTCCGACATCGGCAACGTATTCAGGAATGACCTCCCTCGGGTCGAAGATGTCGTAGCCGAGCACATCTTGGATGAAGGGCGCGATCAATGCGGTCTTGGTGGCCTCTTCTGTTGAAATGTGGGCTTTGAGGTCGCGGACCTTAGCAGCGAGCTGGCGAACGGACTCTTCAATGGTCGGCATCGCGACTCCAAGCCTCGGGATAAGTAAGTCGTTTTAACTTGTAGCAGGTCTCACAGTCTCCCGCTCCTACTCTGAAGATCCGACAGCATGACGGCGCGATCTCAACGTGAAGGCGGCCGCTACGCTGGCGCCCATGACACGCACCGAGGTCACTCTGTCGACCGGCCGCGTCCGCGGCACCGACCTCGGCGACGTCGTCCGCTTCTACGGGATCCCCTACGCCGAGGACCCGGTCGGCGACCTACGCTTCGCCGCCCCGGTCCGACGAGCGCCGTGGGAGGGGGTCCGTGATGCGACCAGGCCCGCCGCCACCGCGCAGAGGCTGAGATTCGACCCCGACCCGGCGATCCCCGAGCCGATCGTCGCGGGGAGCGACATCCTGCACGTTGACGTGTGGGCACCGGCGGAAGGCGGGTCACACCCCGTGCTGGTGTGGATCCACGGAGGCGGCTGGGAATCGGGCTCATCCCACCAGCCCTGGTTCGACGGATCGACCTTCGCGCGCCGCGGGATCGTCGTGGTCTCGGTCGGCTACCGCCTCGGCGTGGAGGGCTTCACCCCGTTTCCCGACGCCCCGGACAACCGGGGGCTGCTCGACTGGGTCGCCGCACTCGAGTGGATCCGGGACGAGATCGCCGCGTTCGGCGGAGACCCCGACCGGGTGACGGTCTCCGGTCAGTCGGCCGGCGGGGGAGCGGTGCTGTGCCTGCTGGGTTCTCCGCCGGCTGCGGGGCTGTTCCACGGGGCGATCGCGGCGTCACCGGCGGTTCTGCGTGCCCCGGCGACACACCCGCCCAAGGGGGTCACCGCGGAGGGGCTGGCCGCCGGGGGGCGCGGCACCGTGGACGAGTTCCACCGGCGCCTGCGGCGGGAGAACCAGTTCACGCTGCCGTTCCGGCCCGTGGTCGGAGGCGAGACGATCCCCGTCCCTCCACTGGAAGCCATCGCGGCAGGGCCCACCACGGGAGTACCGTTGCTCATCGGCTCCACCGCGACGGAGTTCGAGGCCGTCTCGGACAAGCTCCCGGGCCCGGCGCTGGTGCCGGGGGCCGCGTTCATGGCGCTGTCGCAGCAACTCCCGAGGCAGGGGCTCAGGGCGTTGGCCCGGCAGTCCAACGGACGGTCGCTGCGACGTAGCGTGGGCGCGGTCATCGACGCGGCCGCCATCCACTCCACGGTCGCCCGGGCCGCCGAGACGAGACTCGCCGCCGGGGACCCGACCTGGGTGTACGACTTCTGCTGGACCGGGGGAAACGGACCTAGACACTGCGCCGACCTGCCCTTCTTCTGGGCCGTCCCGAACGGCGAGAACGTGGAACGCTATCTCGGTGCGCCGGCGCCGCCGAGCCTGGTCGAGGCGATGCACGACTCCTGGGTCTCCTTCGTCACCACCGGCGACCCGGGCCACCCCGCCTACGACTCGCCCGATCGTGTGGTGATGGCGTGGAACGATCCGCCCGCGCAGGTCCCTGACGGTCTTTCGGCCGTGCGCGCAGTCTGGTGGCCGGAGGCCCGGTGAGAGATCTTGCTACGATTGCGCCGCACGTGCCGGTGGACGTTCCCGGCGCGTGCGGGGGGCTATAGCTCAGTTGGTTAGAGCCGCGGACTCATAATCCGCTGGTCGCGGGTTCGAGCCCCGCTGGCCCCACAGCGTGTACCGCCGGGCCGCGGTCTGACGGTGGCCGCGTGTGGTGCTCGACCCCCAGCCCGCCGGGTGACTATAGGTTTTCCCCATGAATCCGACGGGGACGCATGGCGATACCGCGCGCGGGGTCGGTGCCGTCGTCGTGGCGTCGAGCCTGTTCGGCCTGATCTTCTACCTCTCCGGGGTGATCGACGCCTCGGCCGAGGTGATCTTCGGGTGGCGGATCGTGGTGACCTTCGCCTGCTACAGCCTCGTGTTGATTTTCCCCTCGGGACGCGCGATGGCCCGTGACTCGTGGGCGGCCCTCACGCGGACGTGGTGGTCTCCGCTGGTGTTCGGGCTGCTCTGCGCCCTGGTCGGGGTACAGCTCTGGCTGTTCTCCTGGGCACCGCTGCACGGCCACGCCCTGGATGCGTCGATCGGGTTCCTGCTCCTGCCGCTGGCCCTGGTGATCGGCAGCCGGGTCGTCCTCAAGTCGCGCGTGTCCACCTGGCAGTGGGTGGCTGTGGGGATCGCCGCCGTCGCCGTCGTCGTCAACATCGCGGTGACACCGAGCGTGTCCTGGGTGACGCTCGTGATCTGTACGGGGTACCCGGTCTACTTCGTCGTTCGCCGCCGTGTCGGCATGGACGCGCCGATGGCGTTCGGGTGGGAGGTCGCCGCGCTCACGCCTGTCAGCGGATGGTTGATCTGGTCCGGCACCCAGCATCCGTCCTCGGTCGCGGGCACCGTCGCGCTTCTCTCGGTGGGCCTCGCCGGGGCGGCGGCGATGGCGGCGTACCTCGCCGCGTCGCGGTTGCTCCCGCTTCCCCTGTTCGGGCTCCTCGGGTACCTGGAACCGGTGCTGCTGGTCGCCGTGGCGTTCGCGCTCGGGGAGACGATCCGGGGGGTCGACACCGTCACCTTTGTCCTGCTCGGCCTCGCCCTGGCCCTGCTCGCGGCCGAGGGCTACCGGGCGGACCGACGCCGCCGGTCGAGCGGCATATCACCGTGACCGGGGCGTCTCTCGGCGAGGGATCAGGGCGAGAGATCAGTACGCAAGACCCATACGCAGCGCACCCACCGCCTCCGACAGTGCGGCGCGCGCGAGCGGGGTGGCTCCGACGGCGTTGACGAACGGGTGGACCATCGTGGAGTGCCGACGGAGCGAGACCCTGACGCCGGCGTCGGCCATCTTCCGCGCATACGCCTCGCCCTCGTCGCGTAGCGGATCGAAGCCGCCGGTGGCGACGTGCGCCGGGGGCAGGCCGGAGAAGTCCTCGGCCAGCAGGGGGGAGGCGCGGGGGTCGAGACGGTCGGCGTCCGACCGCAGGTAGGTGTGCTCGTAGAAGTCCATGTTCTTCCCCGTGAGAAAGAACCCCTCGCCGAACAACTCGAACGAGCGGGTCCGCGCCGACATGTTGGTCGCGGGGACGAACAGCAGCTGGAAGTCGGGGGTCTTCTCACCCGCATCGCGGGTCTGCTGACACACCACCGCCGCCAGGTTGCCGCCGGCGCTGTCCCCGCCCACTGCGATTCGCGTGGGGTCCACCCCGAGGGACTCGGCGTTGTCCCGCACATAGCGGAACGAGGCCACGGCGTCCTCGGCTGCAGTGGGGAAGAGGAACTCGGGGGCCAATCGATAGTCCACGCTGAGCACCTTGAGGCCACCCATGCGGGCGATGTACCGGCAGGTCGCATCGTGGGAGTCGATGCTCCCGAGCACCCAACCGCCACCGTGGAAGTACACGAGCATCGGCAGAGGATCATCGCCGTGGACGGGGGAATACAACCGGGCCGGGAGGTCGACCCGGGCGGTGTCGTCGCCTGGACGGCCGGTGTCGGCGAGCGGCAGGACGAGGTCCTTGACGACGGCGAGCTCGATCCGGTTCCCCGAGACGGTGTACGCCGACCGCTCGACGGTCTCGCGCGCCTGCTCGAGCGGCATGTCCTCGTACTCGCCCTCGGACAGCAGGGACATCACGCGGACCCCGGCCTGGAAGTGCGGGTCCAGCACCTGACCATCGATTCGTCGGGGTGCGCCGCCGGCCAGTTGGATCACCGGACCGGGCAGCGAGCCCGAGGCGGTCATGACGGCCTTGGTGAGGCGGTCGGTGATCGAGGGGCGGAAGGTCCTGTGTCCGGACATCGGAGAGAGCATTGCCACATTGTGCCGAGGATGGAGAGGATGGTCGGGAGGATTCGACGAAGGGAATGGTCATGCGTTCAGATTCGGACCCGGTGGTGCACGTCGAGGGCCTGGTCAAGACCTTCGGGGCCACGCGGGCGCTCGACGGCCTGGATCTTCAGGTGCGCCGCGGCGAGGTACACGGTTTCCTGGGACCCAACGGGTCCGGCAAGTCCACCACCATCAGGATCCTGCTGGGCCTCATGCGGTCAGATTCCGGACGCGCGACGCTGTTCGGGCGCGACCCGTGGAGGGACGCGGTCGACCTTCACTCCAGGTTGGCGTACGTCCCGGGGGAGGTGACGCTGTGGCCGCGGCTGACCGGGGGCCAGTGCATCGACATCCTGGGTCGGGCGCTGGGGGGACTGGACCCGGCACGCCGCGCGGAGTTGATCGACCGCTTCCGCCTGGACCCGACCAAACGCACCCGCGACTACTCCAAGGGCAATCGGCAGAAGGTCTCGCTCGTCGCCGCGCTGGCGTCCGGAGCCGAGTTGCTGGTCCTCGACGAGCCCACCTCCGGGCTCGACCCGCTGATGGAGCAGGTGTTCCAGGACTGTGTCCGGGAAGCAGTCGACGGCGGTTCCACCGTGTTGCTCTCCAGCCACATCATGGGCGAGGTCGAAGCGCTGGCCGATCGGGTGAGCATCATTCGCGACGGCCGCACGATCAGCTCGGGCACCCTGGGCGACCTGCGTCGCCACACCACCACCGAGGTCCACGCCGTCACCGACACCGACCCCCGCGCCCTGGAGGCCGTCGACGGGGTCGACGGTCTGCGGTTCGAGTCAGCCGGGGACGGGCGCTTCGACGTCCGTTGCCACGTGCCCGCCCAGCGGCTCGGCGAGGTGACGGGGATCCTGCACGCGGCCGGGATACACACGCTCACCGCCACCCCGCCCAGCCTGGACGACCTCTTCCTCAGCGCCTACTCGGGCGCGGGGGCCGGTGAGGGATCCACAGCCGGACCCGCAACGGGACCCGCGGATGCGGGCACGACCGCTGGCGGTCCACAGTGAGCTCCGCGCTGGCCGGCACCGGCCTGCTGGTGCGGATCGACCTGCGGACGGGGTGGCGGTCCGCGGCCGCGTGGGTCGTCGGGTTGGTCGCGCTGTACCTGGTCACCGGCGTCTCGGTCGCCGCGCTGTACGACACCCCGGAGAAACTCGCCACCTACTCGGCCTCCCTCGGCGAGGCGATGGTGATGCTCAACGGCCGCGTGGCCGGACTCGACACCCTGGGCGGGGTGATGATGAACGAGTACGCGTCCATCGCCTCGTTCGCCATCCCGATCATGGCGATCGCCCTGACCGCCCGGTCCACCCGCCGGGAGGAGGAGACCGGCAGGACGGAACTCCTGCTGTCCGCCAGGACGGGTCGGCTCGCCCCGGTCACGGCAACTCTCGTCGTCGTCGCCGGTGTCTTCCTGCTCCTCGGCGCCGGGATCTGGGCGTCGACCCTGGCCATCCCGGTCGACCGGGCCGGTGCCGCGTTCTATGCGGCCTCTATCGTCGCCACCGGGTGGGTGTACGCCGCGGCCACGGCGGTGCTCGCGCAGGTGGTGGCCCACAACCGCACCGTCTGGGCGGCCGGCCTGACCCTGGCCGGCCTCACGTTGGTCCTGCGAGGCATCGGGGACACCAACGAGAACTGGGTGAGGTGGACATCACCACTGGGGTGGCTCGGTCTGGTGCGTCCGTTCGGTGATCCCTCTGCCCTCCCGCTGGTCGTGGCCGTGGTGGCGGCCGTGGCGCTGTCCGGCACCGCTCTGTGGCTCTCCGGACGCCGCGATCTCGGGGAGGGGTTGGTCCCCGCCCGCACGGGACCTGCCGCGGCCTCGAGGTGGCGGTCATCCGAGCTCGGCGTGGCGGTCCACCAGCACCTCGGCGCACTCATCGGGTGGACCCTCGGGGTCGTGGCGCTCATGACCATGTACGGCGCCCTGATGAACGTCGTCGTCGAGGCGATCGTGTCCAACCCCGCCCTCGCGGGCTTCCTCGTCGAGTCCCCGGCACTCGTCGACTCACTCGTGCAGATGCTCGTGGTGTTCGTCGGTATCCTCGGCGCCGGATTCGCCCTGCAGACCCTCGGCGGATTGCGGGGTGAGGAGACCTCGGGGCGGCTGGAGCTCGAACTCGCGGCCGGCCGCTCCAGGTGGTCGGCGCTCGCGCTGCACACCGCGGTCGTGGCCGTGGGAGCCGCAGTTGTCGTCGCGGCGGGGTCCGCGGCGTTCGGCCTGGCCACTGCCGTCGCCCTCGACGACCCGGATTCGGTGGGTCGGATCGTCGGGGCCGGATCCTGGCAGGTGCCCGCCGCGATGGTGTTCGTCGGCCTGTCGGTCGCCCTGTTCGGACTGGTGCCGCGCGCTCAGGCGCTGGCCTGGGCGGTGTTCGCCGTCTCGGCCGTCGTCACGTTCATGGGACCCACCCTCCGGCTCACCGAGTCTCAGATGCGCCTGTCGCCGTTCGGTGCGGTGGGTCGGGCACCCGTCGGGCCGGTCGACACGGTGGGGGTGATGGTGCTGCTGGTTCTGGCGGTGGCCCTCGTGGGCGCGGGGGTGGTCGGGTTCCGTCGGCGCGACGTGCCGCGGACGTGACCCCGGACGGGGCGGCGGAACTGACACACTGACCCCGCACCTGTAGACGATCCGGCCGGCGGCGGCCCGATCTGCCATCACCCGGGAGGATCACATGTCGGACGAGTTCGATCGAGACCGGTTGCATGCGGCGTTGGCGGTGGTCGAGGACTGGCCGGTGGACAACGTCTCGGCGGCGGTCGTCGGTGCGGAGGGGGCCCTGGCCGTGCGCGGCGACGACACCCGCGTCTATCGGCTCGCCTCGGTGACCAAGCCGATCGTGGCCGTCGCGGCACTGCTCGCGGTCGAGGAGGAGGCGATCTCCCTCGACGAGGCCGCCGGGCCCGAGGGGTCGACCGTACGCCACCTGTTGGCCCACGCCTCGGGCCTGGACTTCAGTGATCGCGACAAGGTCCGCGCCGGGCCGGGGGAGCGGCGCATCTATTCCTCCGCGGGCTTCGAGGTCCTCGCCGACCACATCGCGGAGGCCACCGGGATCGCGTTCCCCGACTACCTCACCGAGGCCGTGTGCCAGCCGCTCGGGATGGGGTCGACGGCTCTCGAGGGATCGGCCGGGCACGGAGCGTCGGCCAGCCTCGCCGACCTGATCTCCTTCGCGACCGAACTCGTCGCCCCGACGCTCCTCGCGCCCGAGACCCTCGAGGAGGCGGTGACCGAGCAGTTCCGCGGCCTCGACGGCGTCGTGCCCGGGTACGGCATGCACAAGCCGTGCCCGTGGGGCCTGGGGTTCGAACTCCGTGACGCCAAGCACCCTCATTGGACGGGCCAGCACAATTCTCCCGGGACCTTCGGGCACTTCGGGCAGTCCGGCACGCTGCTGTGGGTGCAGCCCGAGATCGAGACGGCCCTGGTCGTGCTCACCGACCGTGACTTCGGGGACTGGGCCAAGCCGCTGTGGCCGGAGCTGTCGGACCGCGTGGTGGATGCCGCCACCCGGCGCAGTCGTCCGGAGGATTCACTCGGAGGCTGATCGCCCAGCGTCCCCGACACGCCGCCCGGGACTCACACCGGCGGGATTACGGTGCTGTAACTTTGCTGAGAATGCAGAAGTGTCGCTGGTGTAATTCCATCACTTGAGGCACAGTTGTCTACTACAACCACATACGAATCATCGTTCACACGATTTCGCGAGGTCGTTGGGGAAGACGTCCCTCAGTGAGTCGGGAGTGAAGCGATGTCTGATCTGAACCATTTCGCGGATACGACGACAGGTGTGGTGTTCATCCATGCCGCGCCCACCGCGTTGTGCCCTCACGTCGAGTGGGCTCTCGCGAGCACGCTCGACGCGTCCTCAGCTATGCGGTGGGAGGACCAGCCGGCCCAGCCGGGCGCCCGCAAGGCGATCGTCGACTGGATCGGTCCGGTCGGCACCGGTGCGCGCCTGGCCGAGTCGCTGGCCAAGTGGTCGATGCTGGCCTTCGAGGTCACCGAGGACCCGAGCGACCTCGTCGACGGCGAACGCTTCTCCCACACCCCCGAACTCGGGATGTGGCGCGGCCAGACCGGCGCGAGCGGTGACGTGGTGATCGGCGAGAACCGGCTCCGGCACCTCATGGCCGCCGGTCCCGCCGCCTTCCATTCCGCGGTGGACGCCGAACTCGGGACGGCGTGGGACCGCGCCCTCGAGCCACTCCGTGGGCACCCCGCCGCGGCCGAGGTCACCTGGCTCTCCCGGGTGGGCTGACCGCCGCTCCCGGCTCGCGCGCTGACTCCCGCCCGTACCACGAACGCCCGCACCCTCTCGGGGTGCGGGCGTTTTCGTGCCTCGTGCCTCGTGCCTCGTGCCGAAAGCCTCACACCTGGTGACCCAGGCACCTCGAGCGTGGGGCCGGGCTGGGAGCATCCGCTCGTGCGATTGACGCCCCCGCTTCGCCTGGGACGCGCGCCCGCACCGATGCGCAGGCGCGCGAGCATCCCGAGGGGCGGCAGGCCTCGGAATGCTCGCCACGCGGCCCCCCCGGCCGTGCTGGCGGGAGGACCCCTAGGTCACAGCGGAATGTTCTTGTGCCGGCCCCGCACGTGAGAGGCGGAGTCGAGTGCCTCGGCGAGGCGGCGACGGGTGTCGGTGGGTTCGATGACCTCGTCGACCACGCCGATGGAGACCGCCCGGCCCACGCCGCCCGCGATCGCGGCGTGCTCGTCGGCCAGTCGCTCGTGCAGGGCCTCACGCTCGTCCTCGGGCGCCGCGGCGAGCGTGCGCTTGTGGAGGATGCCCACCGCTGCCTTGGCGCCCATGACCGCGACCTCGGCATCGGGCCACGCGAACACTGCGGAGGCACCGAGGGCGCGCGAGTTCATGGCGATGTAGGCGCCGCCGTAGATCTTGCGGGTGACCAGCGTGACCCGGGCGACGGACGCCTCCGCGAAGGCGTGCAGCAGTTTGGCCCCACGGCGCACGACGCCGTCCCATTCCTGTGACACCCCTGGCAGATAACCCGGGACATCGACGACGACGAGCAGGGGGACGCCGAACGCGTTGCACAGGCGGACGAACCGGGAGGCCTTCTCGGCGGACTCGGAGTTAAGGCAGCCACCCAGGCGGAGCGGGTTGTTGGCGATCACCCCGACCGTGCGGCCTGACATCCTGCCGAAGCCCACCACGATGCTGGGCGCCCACTTTGCCTGGAGCTCCTCGAAGGTCGAGCTCCCGTCCAGCTCGGACGAGTCGAGGATGCCGTGGACGAGGGGACGGACGTCGTAGGCCCGCTTGGGTGAGTCCGGGAGAAGTCCCGCGAGGTCGGTGTGGTCGCCCTCGAGTGCGCGCAGGTCGAATTCTCCCTGGGCGGCGAGCAGGGTGACCAGGCGCCGTGCTCGGTGCAGCGCGTCCTTCTCGTCGGTGGCGGCGATGTGGCACACACCGGACTTGCGGTGGTGGACGTCCTGGCCGCCGAGTCCCTCCATGTCGACCTGTTCCCCGGTGACGGAGCGGACCACGTCGGGGCCGGTGACGAAGATCTTGCCCGCCGGCGCCATGATCACGACGTCCGTGAGGGCGGGGCCGTACGCGGCACCGCCCGCGGCGGGGCCGAGCACGACCGAGATCTGCGGCACGTGACCCGACGCGCGCACCATGGCCTCGAAGACGAGGCCGACCGCGTGGAGCGCCTCGACGCCCTCGGCGAGACGCGCTCCTCCCGAGTGCCACACACCCACGACGGGCAGGTGCTCGTCGATGGCGGTGTCGATCGCGTGGACGATGTGGCGGCAGCCGTCCAGACCCATCGCCCCACCCATGACGGTGGCATCGGTGGCGTAGGCGATCGTGGCTTCGCCGTCTATCAGTCCCCGGGCGGCGAGTGCGCCCGAGGCGTCTGGCTCCGTGA
The DNA here is from genome assembly GCF_015356725.1 of Dietzia sp. SYD-A1. Lineage (NCBI taxonomy): Bacteria > Bacillati > Actinomycetota > Actinomycetes > Mycobacteriales > Dietziaceae > Dietzia > Dietzia sp. SYD-A1. The sequence continues at coordinate 3,021 of NZ_JADDKI010000197.1, read as the reverse complement.
GGAACTCCAGCGATGCAGGATCGAAGAGAGTCTCGAGCCGTGCGACGGGGTCGCGCGGGTCGATCTGTGTGGTCTGGTCCACGGCGCTGGTGATGGTCATCGAATGCAGTCCTTTCCGCGGCGCACCTCCCGGGTGGGAGGGTGCGCTCCTGATGGACCCCCGGACTGGCTGGTGTGGGGGAGGCGAACGATCGGGGACCCCCGTCCCTGATCGCGCCGTCCGCCCGTCACCCCGCATGACGCGGAGTGTTCTGGTGTGTCGGGTCCCGGATATGGGGAGGGGACGCGGGCTCGTCTGGTGCACCGACCGCACCTTCGGCCCTGAACGCGCCCCCGCCCCGTGCTCCGGGACGTGGTGTCAGCTCTGGTCGATCTTCTGGATGTAGTCGACCGCATCCTGCACAGTACGCAACTTGGCGAGATCCTCGTCCGGGATCTCCACCCCGTAGCGGTCCTCCGTCTGCACGGCGATCTCCACCATGGACAGGGAATCGATGTCCAGATCGTCCACGAAGGACTTCTCCGGCGTCACCTCGGAGGGCTCGATCCCGGTGACCTCCTCGACGATCTCCGCAAGTCCGGAGATGATCTCGGCCTCGGTGCGTGCCATGTGGTGTCCTTTCTGGTGGTGTCGTCGCACCCGGCCGGGTGCGACGTGGTCGTCGTGACACGGCCACCGGACCAGGCCGGTGACCGCGGGTTCGTGGGGGTGGTCTAGGCGCCGCTGAGAGCCGGGACGGCGTCGAGCGCGTCCTCGAGGTCCTCGGGCGTGGTCACGCCGTGGCGGGGCACTTCGCGCATCATTCGCTTGGCCAGGCCGACGAGCGCACCGGAGGGCGGGAGCTCGATAAAGGCGTCGACGCCGAGCTTGAGCATGGTCTGCGTGCACAGGTCCCACCGGACGGGATGGGTGATCTGGGAGATCACGCGGTTCAGGGCGTCCCGGCCCGAGGTGACGACCATGCCGTCGGAGTTGGAGAGCAGAGTGAACTCCGGGTCGCGGACCTCGATCGTGTCCGCCAGGGCGCGGAACTCCTCCACGGCCGACCCCATGTGACCGGTGTGGAACGCCCCGGCGACGTCGAGGCGCCGCAGGCGGGCGCGGATCGGGGGGTTCTGTTCGAGAGCATCGCACGCTTCGAGAGGGCCGGCGGCGACGATCTGCCCGGCGCCGTTCCTGTTCGCCGGTTCCAGACCGGCGTTCTCGAGGGCCAGCAGGACGTCGGCCTCCACCCCACCGAGCACGGCGATCATCCCCGTGGGGCGGTCGGCGCACGCCTTCGACATCGCGGCGCCGCGGACCGAAGCCAGGCGGAGTGCGTCGGCCTCGGAGACCACCCCGGCGATCGCGAGCGCCGCGACCTCGCCGATGGAGTGTCCGGAGATGATGGTGTCCGCAGGGACCCGGCCCCGCCGACGGAGCTCCGCGGCGCCGAGCAGCGCGGAGGCGACCACCAACGGTTGGGTGACCGCGGTGTCGGTGATCTCCTGCAGGGTCGCCGTGGTGCCGAGGCGCTCGAGATCGAGTCCACTCGAGGCGGACCACTCATCGAGACGGTCCGACGCACCGGGGAGCTCGAGCCACGGCGCGAGCATTCCGGCTTTCTGGGACCCTTGTCCTGGGGCGGTGAGGCAAAGCACGAGTATCAGACAACACGGGATGCCCTCCGTCGGATGATGTTCTCGCAGCCAGAAACCACGGCGGGATTTTGTGGGGTTCCCACAAAATTCGTGTTGAGGGCGCCGCCATCTGTCGCAGCGACGGTTTCGTTACACGGTGTGACGGGAGTGAATGATTAGCTCTCCTGAGGGCTTCGTTCGGAGAACTTGCCGAGCACGAGGGCGATACGGAGGACAAATGCCTCTCTCGCGTCCAACGGGTCGAACTCAGTGATCTGGCTCACTCGTTTGAGCCGATACCTCACGGTGTTGGGATGGACATACAACTCACGGGCGCACGCCTCGACATGACCGCCCGAGTCCAGATAGGCCCGGAGGGTCTCCTCCAGCGAGGGGTCCGCACCCCTCAGCGGGGACACGATCCGCTCCACGAGCATGCCCGCGGCCCCGCGGTCCCCGCCGAGGACCCGTTCCGGCAACAGGTCGATCGCCGCCACCGGGCGAGGGGCACCGGGCCACCCGGTCGCGGCCGCGGCGCCGGCGATCGCCTCGGCGGCGCTGTCCGGGGCTTCGGCGAGTGAACCGACGGTGTGGCCTACGACCACGGGTGCGTCAGGGGAGAAGGCGTCGAGGACCGAGGCGGGGACGGCGGACGCGGACTCCAGCTCCCCGGAGAGGATGACGACGAGGCGTGCCCCCTGGACCACGGCCAGCGCGTGCCGGCCCGCCGCGACGGCGGCCTTGTGCATGACGGGCACCGACGCCAGCCCCAGGTCTGCTCTGGGTCGACCCACGATCACGGTCGCCGCGGTGGTCGGGTCCCAGTTGAGCGCCGAGGCCCCGGAGGCGAGATCGGCGTGGCGGTCCCCACGGACCACGGCGTCCACCAGCATCGCCTCCATGCGGGTGTCCCAGGCGCCCCGGTTCTCCGCGGCGGCCGCGTAGACCGAGGCGGCCGTGAAGCCGAGCTCGCGCCCGAACTTCAGCACCGCGGCGATCATCAGTCCTCGTTGCCGCTCGTTGTGGGTGATCCGCGGCATCACCAGCTCGAAATATTCACAGGTGGAACGGACGAGTTGCACGGTCTCCTGCAACGACAGGCCCTGACCGAGGCCCTTGGGCAACAGTTTGAACCCGGCGATCGTGTCGGTGTGCGGGGCCTCGGGGTTGCGCATCCAGGTGACGAAGTCACGCACGGCGCTCTGGATGATGAGCTGGATCTCCGCCCGCTGGTCCGCCGAGAGTCCCGCGAAGAACGGCAGGTCCTCCTCCAGGGACCGTACCGCTTCCGTCGAGAGCGTCCCGGAGTACCGGGTGATGCGCTTGAGGAGCGCATCCGAGACCGGTCGCTGATCCGGAGCCCGGGAAGTCCGGCGCCGGGCCGGAGGCGCGGCCGTTGCC
>NZ_JADDKI010000001.1:0-24763 GCF_015356725.1 Dietzia sp. SYD-A1 | reverse complement strand
GCCCCGCCCGCCATCGGCGCTCATGCGAACTCCGCCTCGGCGTCGAGCCGGGCACCGCGCGCCCAGTCGACCGCGTTCATCATCTTCTTACCGGGTGGCTGAACAGCCTCCAGCACCATCGGAGAGGTGGCCGTGCCCACGAGGAGAGTCCGCTTGTCGAGCCGGATCCGCCCGGGCGTCAAGGCGGTCGTGCCCTCGTCGGACGGAGTCGCGGCACCGATCTTGACCCGTTCCCCGGCGAGCGTCGTCCACGCTCCCGGGGCCGGGGTCACGGATCGGATGTGACGATCCACCGCCAGTGCCGGATCAGCCCAGCGCACGCGCGCGTCGTCGACGGTGATCTTCCCTGCACGCGAGATACCGTCCGTCGGCTGCGGGACTGCGCGTGCCTCCCCCGCCTCGATGGCGTCGAGGGTGGCCACGAGCAGCTCCGCGCCGGACATCGACAGGCGACCGAGCAGGTCGCCGGCGGTGTCGCGCGGCCGTATCGCCTCGGTCATCGTCCCCAGGACCGGACCGGTGTCCATCCCCTCGTCGAGCAGGAAGGTCGTGGCCCCGGTCACCTCGTCTCCCGCCTCGATCGCGGCGTTGACCGGGGCGGCACCCCGCCACGCGGGCAACAGTGAGAAGTGGAGGTTCACCCACCCGTGGGTGGGGATGTCCAGCACGGGCCGCGGCACCAGGTGCCCGTAGGCGACCACCGGGACCGCGTCGGGGGCGAGTTCGCGGAGCCGCTCGGCGAACTGCGGGTCGCGCGCGTTCGGCGGGGTGAGGACCTCGATGCCCGCGTCGTCGGCGACAGCCGCCACGGCACTACGGGACAGACTCCGGCCACGACCGGTCCTGGCGTCGGGCCGCGAGACCACCGCCACCACTTCGTGACGGTCGCAGCTCACGAGTGCCTCGAGTGACGGGACCGCCGCCTGCGGGGTGCCGGCGAAGACGAGACGCACGGCTCACCTCACCGCCATGGCGTCGGCGAGCCGGTCGTAGACGACCCCGTCGCTGATGGCGTCGCTACCGAACCACCCGGAGGCCCGGATCCCGGCCATCGCCGATCGACGCCGGTCCGGGGTGAGACGCTGAAGGAACAGGATGCCGTCGAGGTGGTCTGTCTCGTGCTGCACCGCGCGGGCGAGGATCCCGTCCGCCTCGAAGGTCACCGGGTCCCCCTTGACGTCCACGCCACGCGCGAGGACACGTGCGTAACGCTCAGTGGGCTCCGAGATCCCGGGAATCGACAGACAACCCTCGTTGACGTTCGTTTTCTCGTCACCGATCGGTTCCCACTCCGGATTGACCAGGTGGCCTTCCCGGCCACCACAGGTGTAGACGAACACCCGGGTGGACACACCGATCTGCGGCGCCGCCAACCCGGCTCCCTCCTCGTGCCGGACTGTGTCCATGAGGTCGGCCACGGTGCGCGCCAGCCTGTCGTCGAACGAGGTGACGGGATCGGTCGGGGTCCTCAGGACGGGGTCACCGAAGAGCCGGACGGGGTGGACGGCCATGCGGATCTGAACTCCTCGCGGGTGGGGACACGGTGAACGATCATTCTAGGTGCTCGCGGGCCGACCCACCGCACGGGCCGCTCAGCCGATGTGGACCGGATCGAGTCGCACCCGGACGGGGTCGGCGCTCCGGCGGCCGGACCGCGCCACCACGACCGCCCGCAGCTCCGTGGAGACCGCCGCGAGGAGGACGGGCGGGACGCGGAGCAACATCCGCTCGGGGTCGTCCACGCCGTCGTGACCGGGCAACTCCTCGCCCGGGGGGAGGTCGACCGGGCCGAGAACCTCGACCTCGTCCGGGAGCCTGAGTTCGTCGAGGATGGCCGACAGGGCCGTGGCCGGTCCGTCCACGGCCACCATGTGGACCGCGGGCGGGAACCCCACCTCGGCACGGTCGGCGAGTTCGCGTGCGGCCCACCCCTGGGGGTCCCATCGCACGAGAGCCTGCGCGACCGGGGACCCGGAATCCGCCGACAGGAACACCCGACCACCCTCAGCGGCCGGCCGGACGAGCGAGGCCGCACCCACCCAGAACCGCAGAGCGTTCTGGACCGCCCGCAGGTCGGGTCGTCCGAGAAGAGCCCAGGAGTCCAGGAGCAACGCCGCGCCGTACCCGCCCTCGGCGACCGGTTCGGCCCCGGGGGTGGACACGATGATGGCGGGGGCCGCCGGCACGGTGTCGATGATCTCCCCTCCCCCGCTCGTACGGATCCTGACACCGGGGAACATCCGACCGAGTTCCTCCGCCGTCCTCCCCGTACCCACGACCCCCGCGCGCAGGGCCCTGGACCCACAGGCCACGCACCGGAAGCCCGGCTCAGGGGCCCCGCACCAGCCGCAGGCCAGATCCACGGGCCCGTGCACCGCGTCCATCCGCCCCGCACGCAGTGGTCCGTTGCACCGGCGGCACCGGGCCGGCGTCCGACACGATCCGCACAGCAGGGTCGGGATGTACCCCTTCCTCGGCACCTGCACGAGCACCGGCGCGTCCACGTCGATGGCCTCCCGGGCCATCGTCACCGCCACGGCAGGCAGTCGGGTCCGGCCGCCGGCCACATCGCGGGCCTGGGTCGGATCCGCGTCCGTGAAGGCGACCACGCGCGGGGCGAGAGCCCGGACGAGGCCGGGTACGGGCCGGATCTCGTGTGCCCATCCCGACCGCACGTACTCGGCCACCTCCGGGGTCCGGTCCACCGAGCTCAGGAGCAACGGGGTGCCGTCCAGCACGGAGCGCTGCGCCGCCACCTCCCTGGTGTGCGGATAGGGGGCCCGCGGCTCCACGAACGAATCGTCACCGTCGTCGTGCAGCACGATCAAGCCGGGCTCCGGGAGCGGCGCGAACACGGCGCTGCGCGTCCCCACGACGATCCTCGCGTGCCCCCGGACGGCGCGCAACCACCGTCGGTACCGGGCCGAGGGGCCGATACCCGCCGACAGGTCGACCACCAGGTCCCGTCCGGCGGCACCCCCGCCCACGACCTGCCGGCATTCGGCGGTCAACCGGTCGACGTCCCGCTGGTCCGGGACGATCAGCAACACCTGCAGACCCCTGCGCCTGACGGAGTCCGCCAGCGCGGCCAGCGCCCGTGCCCAGTCCCGTCCCGGTGGCACGGTCCAGACGGCCCGCGCCGGGACCCCACCGGTCGCCGCGTCGAGGAACCGGGCCACCATCGGGTGGTCGGCCCAGCCGGTGGGTATCTCGACCGGCCCCTCCGTCACCCCCAGCGGAGGCTGCGGGTCGGGCACAGATTTCTCGGCCGCCGCGTGCCGCGGGGGGACGGCCAGCCGGAGGACGTCCGAACGCATGCCCACCCACCTCCGGGCGACCAGCTCGACGAGCCGGAGCAACCGCGGCGTCAGCACGGGCTCCGGCGAGATCACGCGCTCCAACCAGGCCAGGTCCCCGGCGTGATCCGATTCGTCCGTGCGCTCGATGAGGAACCCGTCGACGAGCCTGCCCGCGAACCGCACCCGGACGCGCGTCCCCGGGATCGCCTGATCGGCCAGGGATTCCGGGACCAGGTAGTCGAACTCCCTGTCCAGGTGCGGAACTCCGAGCAGCGGAAGCACCCGGGCCACGGGGGCGTCAGCCGCCGCGACCCGGGCCGCCGGGCGAGTCGTGGTCACGGCCTCGGATCCTCGCACCCCGATCCGACACCCGGGGCGGTCGTCAGCGCCCGACGGCCTGCTTGAGTTCGTCGACGCGGTCGGTCCTCTCCCAGGGCAGGTCCAGGTCGGTCCGACCGAAGTGACCGTAGGCCGCCGTCCCGGCGTAGATCGGGCGCTTGAGGTCGAGGTCGCGGATGATCGCACCGGGACGCAGATCGAACACCGAGGAGACCGCCTCCTGCAGGACCGCGATGTCGACCTTCTCGGTCCCGAACGCCTCGACGAACAGCCCCACCGGGGCGGCCTTGCCGATCGCGTACGCGACCTGGACCTCGACACGCTCGGCCAACCCGGCCGCGACGATGTTCTTGGCGACCCACCGCATGGCGTACGCCGCGGAGCGGTCGACCTTCGACGGGTCCTTGCCGGAGAACGCACCGCCGCCGTGACGGGCCATCCCGCCGTAGGTGTCCACGATGATCTTGCGCCCGGTCAGGCCGGCGTCGCCCATCGGGCCGCCCAGGACGAACCGACCCGTCGGGTTGACCAGGAGGCGGAAGTCGCCGGTCTCGATACCGGCCGCGGCCTCGGCGAGGACCGGCCCGATGACGTGCTCGGTGAGGTCGTCGCGCAGCGTCGTCTCCAGGTCGATCTCGGGTGCGTGCTGCGTGGAGATGACGATCGTGTCCAGCCTGACCGCGCGTTCGCCGTCGTACTCGATGGTCACCTGGGTCTTGCCGTCCGGGCGCAGGTACGCCAGCGTGCCGTCCTTGCGGACCTCGGTCAGCCGCCGCGAGAGGCGGTGGGCCAGAGCGATGGGCAACGGCATGAGTTCCGGGGTGTCCGAGCACGCGTAACCGAACATCAGGCCCTGGTCACCGGCGCCCTGCCGGGCGATCGCGTCCTCGACCGGATCGCTGGAGGTCCGTGCCTCGTGGGAGGTGTCCACACCCTGGGCGATCTCCGGGGACTGCTGTCCGATCGAGATCGACACACCACAGGAGACTCCGTCGAAGCCCTTGTCGGAGGAGTCGTAACCGACCTCGACGATCTTTTCGCGGATGAGCTGCGGGATCTCGACGTACCCGGTCGTCTTGACCTCACCGGCCACGTGCACCATCCCGGTGGTCACCATCGTCTCGACGGCGACGCGGGCCTCGGGGTCCTGCGTCAGCATCGCGTCCAGGATGGCATCGGAGATCGCGTCACAGATCTTGTCCGGATGCCCCTCGGTCACGGACTCGCTGGTGAACAGCCGACGTGCCTGCGTCACAGTGGTTCTCTCTTCCTGGTGCCGGGTGCGTGTGATCGGTCGATCGCGTGGGGTCAGACTAGTCGGTGCAGTCCGTGGTGGTCCGCGCGGATGGTGACTCGGTCACGGACACCACCGCGTCGAGGATCCGCCCGGCCAGCAGATCCTTGCTCGCCCTGTCCACCGACACCTCCCCGCCCGCGGCGTCGAGGATCCAGCCGCCGTTCACGTCCTGTCCGAAGGTGGTGCCCCGCCCGACCTCGTTGACGACGAGGAGGTCGCACCCCTTCCGGGCGAGCTTCGCCCGGCCGTGGTCGAGGACGGACCCCGTGGAATCGCCGGTCTCGGCGGCGAACCCCACCAGGACGCAGCCCGCGGGGATCTCCCCGGACGCGCGGGCCGCGACGAGCCCGGCGAGGATGTCCGGATTGCGTTCCAACCGGATCTGGGCCGGTTCGGATCCGCTGTCCTTCTTGAGTTTGGAGGACGACACGTCGGTCGGGCGGAAGTCGGCCACCGCCGCGGCCTTGATCACCACATCGGCGTCGGCCGCGGCCGAGAGGGTGGCGTCCCGCATCTCGAGGGCCGAGTCGATGTGGATCGCCTCGACGGCGGCCGGCACCGGCAGATCGGAGGAGGTCACCAGGGTGACGCGGGCTCCCCGCGCCGCGGCGATCGCGGCGATGGCGTGTCCCTGTTTCCCGGAACTGCGATTGCCGAGGAAACGGACGGGATCGATCTCCTCACGGGTGCCGCCGGACGTCACCACGACGTGGCGCCCGGCCAGGTCCCACGGAAGGGTCCCGCCGTCGAGCAGCAGTCTCGACAGACGGGCGATGTCGGCGGGTTCGGGGAGCCGGCCGGCGCCGGTGTCGGATCCGGTGAGTCGGCCGGAGGCGGGGGGCATCACATGGACGCCGTCTGTGCGGAGGGTGGCGACGTTGCGCCTCGTCGCCGGGTGTTCCCACATCTCGGTGTGCATCGCCGGCGCGAGAAGGACCGGACACCGCGCGGTCAACAGGGTGGAGGTGAGCAGATCGTCCGCGCGCCCGGACGCGACCCGCGCGAGCAGGTCCGCGGTCGCGGGGGCGACGACGACGAGGTCCGCCCGCTGCCCGAGGGCGACGTGGCGGACCGAGGGTACGTCGGAGAACACACCGGTCGAGACCGGGTTGCCCGACAGGGCCTCGAAGGTGGCGGACCCGACGAAGTTCAGGGCCGCCTCGGTGGGGACGACGTCGACGTGGCACCCGGACTCGGTGAGGAGCCTGATCAGACCACACGACTTGTAGGCGGCGATCCCGCCCCCGACGCCGACGACGACGCGGGTACGGCGCCCATCGCCCCCGGGAGGGGTCACTCTCCCTCGGCGCAGTCGAGCAGGTCGGAATGGAGCTCGCGCAGCGCGATGGTCAGCGGCTTCTCGTGGAGCGCCGGGTCGACCAGCGGGCCGACGTACTCGAGGATGCCCTCCTCGATCTGGTTGTAGTACGAGTTGATCTGACGTGCGCGCTTGGCGGCGAAGATCACCAGTGCGTACTTGGAGGACGCCCGCTCGAGGAGCTCGTCGATCGGCGGATTGGTGATCCCGATCGGGGTGTCGTACAACGGCGCTGCCGGTGCTGCTTCGATGGTGGCCACTATGGGTTCTCCTCTGGGGTCCAGCCTGGGTGGTGCTCTGGCCTGTGTGGTGCTCGGGCGTCGGATTCGGCGTCAGTCTTGGCCGACCAGCAATGATACCAACTCATCGACCGCGGCCTCGAGTTCGTCGTTGACGACGACCTCGTCGAACTCGTCCCGCGCGGCCATCTCGACCTTGGCGGTCTCGAGCCTGCGGGCGACGACCTCGTGAGGTTCGGTACCTCTGCCCCGCAGACGGACTTCGAGCTCCTCCCACGAGGGGGGCGACAGGAACACGGTCCGTCCCTCCGGAATGGAGTCCCGGATCTGCCGGACGCCGGCGAGGTCGACCTCGATGAGGACCGGACGCCCCTCCGCGAGGGCGTGACGAACCGGCTCCGCGGGGGTACCCGAGAGCTGGAGACCGCGGTGGATCTCCGCCCACTCGAGCATCCGTCCCTGTTCGACGGCGCGACGGAACTCCTCCGTGCTGACGAAGTGGTAGTCGCGACCGTCGACCTCCCCGGGACGGGGGTCCCGGGTGGTCATCGACACGCTGAAGAAGAGGTCCGGGACGCGATCGCGGAGGCGCGCCACGACAGTTGACTTGCCGACGGCGGAGGGGCCGGCCAAGACGATCAGCCGGCCCCTCTTCGCCGCCGCTTCCGGGGACGAGACCCCGGACGACGGTGTGTTCATGCGTCGATCAGTCGACCGTGAAGTCGAACCGCTCGAGCAGTGCGCGGCGCTGGCGATCTCCGAGACCACGCAGGCGACGCGTCGGTGCGATCTCCAGCTCGGTCATGATCTCCTGCGCCTTGACCTTGCCGACCTTGGGCAGGGCCTCGAGCAGCGCCGAGACCTTCATCTTGCCGAGGATCTCGTCACTCTCGGCATCCTTGAGCACCTGCTTGAGGTCGGTGCCACCACGCTTCAGGCGCTCCTTGAGCTCAGCCCGGGCGCGACGGGCGGCAGCCGCCTTCTCCAGAGCAGCGGCGCGCTGCTCATCGGTCAACTGGGGAAGGGCCACAATTCCTCCGTCTCGTTCGTGTGTGTCTCATGACTCACGCGGGTGTCCACCGTAGGACATCCACGTGTGGTGTGCGGTGACCGTCCCCGGCGCGTCCGCGGGCTGCGGAGCGCGTCCGGGAGCGGGCGCTCCCTCGTGCTCACCGTACCCGGGCGAGTCCGCCCCCCCTCGCGGGAGACCGGCACGGCGTCGGGCCTGATGACCTCAGCAACAGTACGCGGCCGAGTGGCCTCGTCCTCGCGCGGGGCCCGGCGTGGCACCCCGCCTGAACTGCGCATTGACGTGTGAGGTGAGGAGAAGACTAACGTCGGCGGTCCGCCGCCGCGAACCGAACCGCCCGAAATCGCGCGACCGCGTCATGGATCAGCGCGGCACACGGGGCCCCTGTGACTCCAGCCGACCGCTGGGACGGCTGACGAGTCAGTCGGATTCGGCGAACCGGTAGGTCTCGGCCAGGTCGCGGACCACCGCGCGCATCGCCCCGACGTCCGGACCGGAACGCAGGACGTGCCGGGAGACGTTGACGAGGGTGCGGGGCAACGCGGGTCCGGCGATCCTCCGGACGTCCTCGGCGGTCCCCCCCTGCTCCCCCACCCCCGGCATGAGAACCGGACCGGAGAGATCGTCCAGTCGCGGAGGCTCGGCGACCGTCGCGCCCACCACCACACCGAACGAGCCCGGCGCCCCGGGCCCCGACGCGGCGTTCCGGTGGCCCACCTCGTCCACCACCATCTGCGCGACCGTCCCGGAGGGCCCGGTGGCCGCCTGCAGTCCCACCGCCTCCGGGTTGGAGGTGCGGGCCAACACGAACAACCCGCGGTCGTTCGCCGTGGCGGCGTCGAAGGCCGCGTCGAGCGATGCCACCCCGAGATACGGGGACACCGTGAGCGCGTCACACGCCAGAGGTGAGCCCTCCGCCAGCCACGCCCGGGCGTACCCGGCCATCGTCGAACCGATGTCCCCGCGCTTGGCGTCCGCGATCGACAGAGCTCCGGCCTCGACGATCGACGCCAGCACCTCCTCGAGGACCGCGAACCCGCCGGATCCGTGCTCCTCGAAGAACGCCACCTGGGGTTTGATCGCCGGCACGAGATCCCCGAAGGCCTCCAGCGATCGACGGGAGAACTCGCGGACACCCACGGCGTTAACACCCAGCCCCCAGGCATCGAGGAGAGCCGGGTGCGGGTCGATGCCCACGCAGAGGTTTCCCCGGGCCCGGACCGCGCCGTGGAGCCGCGCCCCGAAGGAGACCCGGGACGTTCCGTCGGTCATCGGGCGGCGAACCCGCTGTGCAGCTCCTGCAGGGGGCTGACGGTGACGTCGCCGCGCCGGATCGCCTCGATACCGTGGACCGCCGCGGTCGCGCCCTGGACCGTGGTGACACACGGGACCCGCCGGGTGATCGCGGCCGAACGGATCTCGTGTCCGTCGGCCCTGGTGCCCCCGGTGGAGGAGGCGATGTTCAGGATCAGGTCGACCTCGTCCGCGTGGATCCTGTCGACGATCGTCCGGACCGGGTCACCCTTGTCGTCGACCGGCCCACCCCCGGCCTCGGTGAGTTTCGCGACGGTCTCGCAGGCGATCCCGTACCGCCGGAGCATGAGCGCGGTGCCCTCGGTGGCCAGGACGGTGAACCCGAGCGCGGCCAGCCGTTGCGCCGGGAACACCATCGAGCGCTTGTCCCTGTTCGCGACGGAGACGAACACGGTCCCGGACGTCGGGAGCACCCCCTCGGCCGCGAGCTGGCCCTTGGCAAAGGCGACGGCGAAGTCGGGACCGATGCCCATGACCTCCCCGGTCGACTTCATCTCCGGACTCAGCAGTGAGTCCACGGGGTTGCCCTCGGGTGTGCGGAAGCGGTTGAACGGGAGGACCGCTTCCTTGACCGCGACGGGCGCGTCCGCCGGGAGCGATCCGCCGTCCCGGTCGGACGGCAGGAGGCCTTCGGCCTTGAGCTCGGCGATCGTCTCGCCCATCATGATGCGGGCGCACGCCTTGGCGAGGTGCACGCCGGTCGCCTTGGAGACGAACGGCACCGTGCGACTGGCCCGGGGATTGGCCTCCAGGACGTACAGCACGTCGTCCTTGATCGCGTACTGCACGTTGAGCAGTCCCTTGACGCCGATCCCGAACGCCAACGCCTCACTGGAACGGCGCACGCGATCGATGTCGTCCTGCCCCAGGGTGATGGGCGGGAGCGCGCAGGCGGAGTCGCCGGAGTGGATACCGGCCTCCTCGATGTGTTCCATGACGCCACCCAGGTAGACCTCGGTGCCGTCGCACAGCACGTCCACGTCGATCTCGACCGCGTCATCGAGGAAGCGGTCGACCAGGACGGGACGATCCGGGCTGATCTCGGTGGCACGATCGATGTACGACCGCAGTGAGTCCTCGTCATAGACGATCTCCATCCCCCGTCCACCCAGGACATACGAGGGGCGCACGAGGACGGGGTACCCGATCCGGGCCGCGATCTCCGTGGCCTCCGTGGCGTTGATGGCGGTGCCGAACGCGGGTGCGGGCAGACCGGCCCTGACGAGGACCTCGCCGAACTCTCGGCGGTCCTCCGCCAGGTCGATCGCCGAGGGGCTGGTGCCCACGATGGGGACACCGGCCTCCTCGAGCTGCGCCGCCAGGCCCAGCGGGGTCTGGCCACCGAGTTGGACCAGGACACCGGCGACGGTGCCCGACTCGGTCTCGGCGTGGTAGACCTCCATGACGTCCTCGAACGTCAGCGGCTCGAAGTACAGGCGGTCGGCGGTGTCGTAGTCGGTCGAGACCGTCTCGGGGTTGCAGTTGACCATGACCGTCTCGTACCCGGCCTCGGACAGGGTGAGCGCGGCGTGCACGCAGGAGTAGTCGAACTCGATGCCCTGGCCGATCCGGTTGGGTCCCGAGCCCAGGATGATGACCTTCTCGCGCTCGGTCTGCGGCGCGACCTCGGACTCGGCGGCGGGGTCGAGTTCGTAGGTCGAGTAGTGGTACGGGGTCTTGGCCTCGAACTCCGCGGCACAGGTGTCGACCGTCTTGTACACGGGCCGCACCGCGAGTCGGTGACGCAGGCGCCGTACGCCCTCGGGGCCGGCGAACTCCGGCCGCAGGGCCGCGATCTGGGCGTCGGACAGTCCGTTGTGCTTCGCGCGCCGCAGGAGCGCGGCATCGACCACGGGCGCGTCGACGATCTCCTGACGGAGCTCGACAAGGGCGGAGATCTCCTCGAGGAACCACGGGTCGAGTCCCGATGCCTCGTGGACCTGTTCGACGGTCGCGCCGAGGCGCAGCGCGAGTTCGACGTCGTAGATGCGGCCCTCGGTCGGGCGCACCAGGTCGGCGAGGACGGCGTCGACGTCGGTCGACCGGCCGGGCGCGATCGTCTCGTCGGGCAGCGTCCAGAAGCCGGCGGCCTTGGTCTCCAGGGACCGCATCACCTTGCCGAGCGCCTCGCGGAAGTTGCGGCCCAGGCTCATCGCCTCGCCCACCGACTTCATGGTGGTGGTGAGGGTGTCGTCCGCGCCGGGGAACTTCTCGAAGGCGAACCGCGGAGCCTTGACCACCACGTAGTCGAGGGTCGGTTCGAAGCACGCCGGGGTCTCACCGGTGATGTCGTTGGTGATCTCGTCGAGCGAGTACCCGATGGCGAGGCGGGCGGCGATCTTGGCGATGGGGAAGCCGGTGGCCTTGGAGGCCAGGGCCGAGGACCGGGAGACGCGCGGGTTCATCTCGATCACGACGAGCCGGCCGTCCACGGGGTTGATGGCGAACTGGATGTTGCATCCCCCGGTGTCGACGCCGACGGCGCGGAGGATCGCGATCCCGATGTCGCGCATGTCCTGATACTCGCGATCGGTCAACGTCATGGACGGCGCGACGGTGACCGAGTCGCCGGTGTGGACCCCGAGGGCGTCGACGTTCTCGATGGAGCACACCACGACGACGTTGTCCTTGTTGTCCCGCATGAGCTCGAGTTCGAACTCCTTCCACCCGAGGATCGACTCCTCGATGAGGACGTTCGCCGTGGGCGAGGCGGACAGGCCGCCGCCGGCGATCCGCTCGAGATCCTCGGTGGTGTAGGCCAGGCCGGAGCCGAGCCCGCCCATGGTGAACGACGGTCGGACCACGACGGGCAGACCGAGTTCGGCGACGGTCGCGTGGACCTCCTCCATGGTGTGGCACACGGCGCTGCGCGCGGAGTCACCGCCCACACTCGCGACGATGTCCTTGAAGGTCTGCCGGTCCTCGCCGCGGTTGATGGCGGGGATGTCGGCGCCGATCAGTTCCACGCCGTGCTTGGCGAGTATCCCCTGGGCATCGAGCTGCATGGCGGCGTTGAGCGCGGTCTGACCCCCGAGGGTCGCCAACACCGCGTCGACGGGGTGCCCGTCGGCCGCCTCCTTGGTGAAGATCTTGTCGATGTACTCGGGCGTGATCGGCTCGATGTAGGTGCTGTCCGCGAACTCGGGGTCGGTCATGATCGTCGCCGGGTTGGAGTTGACGAGCGTGACCCGCAGGCCCTCGGCACGGAGCACTCGGCACGCCTGCGTCCCGGAGTAGTCGAACTCACACGCCTGGCCGATGACGATCGGTCCGGAACCGATGACGAGGACGTGGTTGATGTCTGTGCGGCGGGGCATCAGTTCGAGCCCTTTCTGGAGTCTGCGGAACCGTCGGCGGCGTCGCCCGACGCTGAGTCGAGCAGGCTGACGAAGCGGTCGAAGAGATCGGCGGCGTCGCGGGGACCTGCCGCGGCCTCGGGGTGGTACTGGACGGAGAACGCCGAGCCGTCGGTGAGGGCGACGCCCTCGACGGACCCGTCGTTCGCGCACACGTGCGTGACCGTGGCCGTGCCCCAGGGTGTCTCCCAGGTCTCGGTCTCCGGCGCACGCAGGGCGAACCCGTGGTTCTGGGACGTGATGGCGACCGTCCCCGTGGCCTTCTCCACCACCGGGATGTTGATGCCGCGGTGGCCGAACCTCATCTTGTAGGTCTCGAGTCCGAGCGCCCTGCCCAGGATCTGGTTGCCGAAACAGATCCCGAAGAACGGGATCCCCTGGCTCAGGACCTCCTTGGTCAGGTGAACCGCGGCGTCGGCGGTGGCCGGATCTCCCGGCCCGTTGGACAGGAAGACCCCGTCCACGTCGAGATCGAGGACGTCCTGCAGGGTCGAGTCGGAGGGCAGGACGTGCACCCGCACGCCGCGTGCGGTGAGCATGCGGGGGGTGTTGGTCTTGATCCCCAGGTCGAGCGCGGCCACCGAGTGGCGCACCCGGCCTTCGGGCTCGACGACGTAGGGCGTGTCCGTCGAGACCTCCCCGGCGAGGGAGGCCCCGGCCATGGGCTCCTGATCGCGGACGATCGCGAGCATCGACTCGTCGTCCACCACGGCGTCACCGGAGAAGATGCCGGCCTTCATGGCCCCGAGCTCCCGGATGTGGCGGACGACCGCCCGGGTGTCCACGTCGGCGATCCCCACGATGCCCTGGGCGAGCATCTCGTCCTCGAGCGTGCGCTCGGACCGGTGGTTGGAGGCCCGCCGTGACAGGTCACGGATGACAAGGCCCGCCACCCAGATCCGACCGCCGCCGTTCCTGCCGTCCAGGAGCGACTCACCGTCCTCGTCGTTCCATCCGGTGTTACCGATCTGCGGAGCGGTGCTGACGACGATCTGGCGGTGATAGGACGGGTCGGTCAGGGTCTCCTGGTAGCCGGACATGCCGGTCGTGAACACGGCCTCGCCGAGCGTCGTCCCGGTCGCCCCGAACGCGGTTCCTCGGTGGATGCGACCGTCCTCGAGGACGAGCGCGGCGGGGTGGCGACCCCCCGGTGCGACGGTGGTTCCTTGGTGCGGTGTCACTTGTTCTCCTCGGTGGTGGAGCTGGGAGTGTCCGGCCGGGGGGTCGGAGCGGCGTCTCCGCGCAGCTCCTCCCAGCGGGGGTACGTGTCCTTGTCGTCGGCCCGGAAACCGGAGTCGATCAGAGTGGTGCCGTCCGGGCCTGCGACCTGCCACCGGGCGACGAGGATCCCACCGCCCGGCACGGTCTTGTTGGCGAGCGCCGAGGCGCGTCGGACGGTCTGGAGGTCGGATCGGGGGATCCAGACGGTTGCGTCGGCGAGGTCGAGCCGCAGCCCACCGGTGAACGCGGTGAGGGTTCCGGCCGATCGGTGACCGAGCGGCGCGCGGGCGATGCGTGCCTGCCAGTCCCCCGCCACGGTGCTCCCGATGTACACGCCGGTCAGCGGGCCCAGGATGACATCACCGGTCTCGGCCGGCGCCTCGGGCAGGGCGTCGAACAGGCCTGCCTGGGATCGCGTCCGGTTGCGCCACCCCCGGATCATCAACCCGAGTACGCCCAGGAAGACCAGGATGACGATGATCAGGGTCCAGATGTCCTGTGTCATGCGAGTACCTCTCCGTCGCGGTTGGTCATGCGACCCCGGTACACGGTGGCCACGACCCGCGCCGCGAACGTCATCCCCTCATACGGGGTGTTGGCGGACAGACTTGCGAGTTCTTCCCCCACGACGGTCCACGGGGAGTCGGGATCCACGGCGGCGAGGTTCGCGGGCTCCCCCACCGCGATCGGCCGCCCCTGGTCCGGGAGACCGGCGATCTCGGCGGGGCGCGAGCTCATCACGCGGGCCAGATCGCGCCAGGTCATCTCCCCCGACTCGACCAGCAGGGCCGCCACGATGGGCAACGCCGTCTCCAACCCGAGCATGCCCGGGCGGGCGGCCGCGAACTCGCAGCACTTCTCCTGGGCGGCGTGGGGGGCGTGGTCCGTGGCGACGCAGTCGATCACGCCGGACACGAGCGCGTCACGCAGGGCGAGGGTGTCGTGGGCTTCGCGGAGAGGCGGGTTGACCCGGTAGACCCCGTCGTAGGACTCGAGTCTCGTGTCGTCGAGCAGCAGGTGATGGGGGGTGACCTCCGCGGTGATCGAGATCCCCTGTGCCTTCGCCCACCTCAGCAGCTCGACCGTCCCCGTGGTGGAGGCGTGGCAGATGTGGACGCGCGCGCCGGCGTCCCGGGCCAGTATCGCGTCGCGCGCGACGATCGACTCCTCCGCCGAACGCGGCCAGCCGGTCAGCCCGAGGCGGGCGGCCGTGGGTCCCTCGTGTGCCACCGCACCCTTGGTCAGGCGCGGCTCCTCGGCGTGCTGCGCGATCAGCACGCCGAGGCCCGCCGAGTATTCGAGGGCGCGGCGCATCACCAGCGGGTCGTAGACGCACATGCCGTCGTCGGAGAAGATCCGGACTCCGGCCTCGCCCGCGGCCATCTGGCCCATCTCGGTGAGCTGCTCCCCCTTGAGGCCGACGGTGACCGCTCCCACCGGGTGGACATCGCACAGCCCCACGGACCGGCCGATCCGCCACACGGAGTCGGTCACCGTCTGGTTGTCCTGCGGCGGCTGCGTGTTGGCCATGGCGAACACAGCGGTGTATCCGCCTCGCGCCGCGGCTGCCGACCCGGTGGCGACGGTCTCGGTGTCCTCGCGTCCGGGTTCGCGGAGGTGGGTGTGGAGGTCGACGAACCCGGGCAGCAGGACGGCGCCGCCCAGGTCGTGGATCTCCGCGTCACCGGGCAGGTCGGCGCCGGCGTCGGGCCCGATCGCGGCGACGAGCCCGTCCCTGACCAGCACGTCGACGGGGTCGCCCTCCCCGTAGGGCCGGACCCGGCGCAGTAACAGGGTCGGGTGGTGGTGGGCGTTCACTCGGGGTTTCCTTCCGTTCCGACGAGGGTGTGGAGCAGTATCGACATCCGCACGTGGACTCCGTTGGTGACCTGTTGGAGGATCGCCGCGGACGGCGCGTCGGCCGTGTCGAAGCCGATCTCCATCCCCCGGACCATCGGGCCGGGATGGAGGACGACCGCGTTCTCGCGCAACCGGGCCGCGCGGGCGGGTCCCAGGCCGTAGCGCACCGCGTACTCGCGGGCGGACGGGAAGAAGCCGCCGTTCATCCGTTCGGCCTGCACGCGCAGCATCATCACCGCGTCCGCGCCAGGCAGTTCGTCGTCGAGGTCGGTGGACACCCTGACCGGCCAGTGTCCGACGCCCACCGGGAGCAGGGTGGGCGGGGCGACCAGTACGACCTCGGCGCCGAGGGTCGACAACAGCAGCGCATTCGACCGCGCGACCCGGGAGTGCAGGATGTCGCCGACGATCACCACGCGGCGGCCCTCGATCCCCCCCAGACGTTCCCGGATGGTCATCGCGTCGAGCAGAGCCTGGGTCGGGTGCTCGTGCATCCCGTCACCGGCGTTGATGACCGAGGGGCCGGCGCCTCCGGGGGCCACCCACCCGGCGATCTGGAGGGCCGATCCCGAGGCCGGATGGCGGACGATGAGCGCGTCGGCCCCTACGGCGGTCAGCGTCATGGCGGTGTCACGGAGGGATTCGCCCTTCTGCACCGAGGAGGCGCTCGCGGAGACGTTGATCACGTCGGCACTCATCCACTTTCCGGCAGTCTCGAAGGAGACCCGGGTCCGCGTGGAGTTCTCGTAGAAGACGGTCAGCACGGTCTTGCCCCGGAGGGTCGGGAGCTTGCGCACCTCGCGGCCGAGGAGCGCCTCCTTGAGACGGTCCGCCTCGTCGAGGATCGACAGCGCCGCGTCGCGGTCGAGATCGGCGGCGGAGAGGAGATGCTTCACAGGGTGTCCTCCGGAGTCGGCCGACGCAGGACCACAGTGTCGACCCCGTCCGTCTCCACGAGTCGGACGGAGACGCCCTCCTCACGCGAGGTGGGGACGTTCTTGCCCACGTAGTCGGCACGGATCGGCAGTTCTCGGTGCCCGCGGTCGACCAGGACGGCGAGTTGGACGCGCGCGGGCCGCCCGAGGTCTCGGAGCGCGTCGAACGCCGCCCGGATGGTGCGGCCGGAGAACAGGACGTCGTCGACCAGGATCACGGTCGCCCCGTCGACCCCGTCCGGCGGGACCGTGGTGGGGCTCATGGGGCGGTGCGGTCCCCCGGCGAGGTCGTCCCGGTACAGGGTGACGTCCAACGAGCCGGCGTGCACCGCGGCTCCGCTGAACTCGCGGATGCGCTCGGCCAGCCGATGGGCGAGGGGCACCCCGCGGGTCGGGATACCGAGCAGGACGACGGGACCCGAATCCGGGGAGTCCGCGGCCGTGCGTTCGATGATCTGATGGGCCAGTCGGGACACCGTCCTGGCGACGTCGTCAGACGTGAAGAGTGAAACCGAGGTCGACTCCGGACCGTCAGTACTCACCGATCACCACCTCCTTGTCCGCCTCTCTGGACGGCTCGTTAAAGGGATAGCTTTCGGGTTGAACCCTATCAGTCCCCGGCCCCCGGCCCCGGCGGGTCGGGGGTGGGCTCCGACACGTGCGCGGTCGGCGCCGGATCGAGCGAGGACACCGCGCGTTCGGCGGCCCGGATGTGCTCGGCGAGACCGGCGACGCGGTCGAGGACGGCGTTGACGTAGGGAACCGACTTCTCGGCCGACAGGTCCGAGATCAGCAGCACGGACTGGTCGATCACGATCGCCGCGTCCACGTCCTCGGTCCCGAACAGCAGCTCCCACGCTCCCGCCCGCAGCACCGCCCGGTCCACGGCCGGCAGGCGCTCGAGGGTCCAGTCCCGCAGGTGCTCGGAGATCATCGAGTCGAGACGGTCCAGCCGCTGCGCCACGCCCGTGACGATCTCCATGGTGTACGACGCCACGTCGTGGAACTCCTGCGACTCCTCGCCCATCCGCCGGCGCTCCTCCGCGAGTGCCACCACATCGGCGTCGCGGAGTTCCGCCTCGAACAGCAGGGCCACCGCTCGCTTGCGCGCACGGAATCTCGATCCCCGGCGCCGGTGATCTGCCTCGTCCGCCATGGTCAGTCGTTCACCCGGCTGAGGTACCGGCCGTCGCGGGTGTCGATGCGGAGCTTGTCGCCCGTGTTGATGAACAGCGGGACGTGGACCTCGGCACCGGTCTCGAGTGTGGCGGGCTTGGTGCCGCCGGTCGACCGGTCACCCTGGAGACCCGGATCGGTGTGCTGGACCACCAGGTCCACCGCGACGGGCATCTCGGCGAACAGCGGCACGCCCTCGTGCATCGAGACCTGGACGCTGGTGTTCTCCAGGAGGAAGCGGGCACCGTCCCCCATCACGGCGGGCGAGACGTTGATCTGCTCGAAGTCCTTCTCGTCCATGAGGACGTAGTCCTCCCCGTCGCGGTACAGGAAGGTCATGTCGCGGCGGTCCACCGTCGCGGTCTCCACCTTGACCCCGGCGTTGTAGGTCTTGTCGACGATCTTGCCGGAAACGACGTTCTTGATCTTCGTGCGGACGAAGGCGGGGCCCTTACCCGGCTTGACGTGCTGGAACTCCTGGATCTGCCACAGGTTCCCCTCCTCCTTGAGGACGAGGCCGTTCTTGAAATCGGCGGTGGACGCCATGGTCGGTTCTCCTTCGCGAGTCGTCGGCGGGCGGCAGTGGACCGGCGCCGCGCGGATGTTCTGTGGGACGGCGGCTCAGAGCACGGTCAGCGCCGTCGACGTGGTGGTCAGGGATCTACCGCTCCCGCCGGTGACGGCCACGGTGTCCTCGATTCGGATCCCGCCGAGCCCGGGGAGGTAGATCCCCGGCTCGATGGTGATCACATCGCCGTCGGACAGTGTACTCGCGGACCTGGTGGACACCGCGGGCGCTTCGTGGACATCCAGTCCCACGCCGTGACCCAGCGAATGGCCGAAGTGCTCGCCGAACCCCGCGTCGGAGATGATGCCCCGGCTCACGCCGTCGAGTTCCCCGCAGGCCAGTCCCTCCCGAACCGCGGACACACCGGCGCGATGCGCGCGACTGACCACCTCGTAGGCGTCGAGGAGCCTGTCCGCGGCGCCCGCGAACGCCACCGTGCGGGTGCAGTCCGAGGCGTAGCCGGAGACGGTCGCACCGAAATCGACGACCACGAGATCGCCGGGGGCGAGCCGCCTGTCCCCCGGGACGTGGTGCGGGAACGCCCCGTTGGGACCCGAGGCGACGATGGTCTCGAACGCGACGCCGTCCGAACCAGCCCGTCGCATGGCGTGTTCGAGGTCCGCTGCGACCTCACGCTCGCTGCGGCCCGGGGCGAGTACGCCGTGGGCGAGCACATGGGTCCAGGCGTCGTCGACGACCCGGCAGGCACGCTCGATGAGACCGATCTCGACACTGTCCTTCGTCCTCCTCACCCGCTCCACCACGCCACTGGTCTCGACGAGCGGCGCGTCCGCGGCTCCGAGGTCGGCGAGCACCCGCCGCAGCGCGCTCGCCGCGGACAGGGTCATCGCGTCCGCCTCGACCGCCAACGGCGCGTCGGCGGGTCCGCGTCGACGTCCGAGAACCCCCGCGACGTACTCGCGCGAGATCACGTGCCCGACATCCGGGGCCTGCTCGACGACCTGGAGTTCGTACCGCGAATCCGTGCACAGGACGGCCTCGCCGTCGTCCTCCACCAGAACGGCCCCCCCGGATCCGCGGAACCCGGTCAGGTAGGCGATGTTCCGGGGGTCGGTCACGAGGAGTGCGGCAGCGCCCGCCTCCGCGGTCGCGGAGGCGACCGCGCGCCGACGCTCCGCCAGCCGGTCACTCACAGCAGCACCCCGCCGCCGCTGGGCTTGTTGCCCTCCGAGATCGCGGCGTAGGCCGCGGTCATGAGGGACGGGTCGGGAGCCTCCATCCGTGCCGGACGGGCCAGTCCGTCGAGGACCACCAACCGGAGGAATCCGGAGTGGTTCTTCTTGTCCCCGGACATCAGCTCGAGCAGCCGGGGGAAGGCGTCATCGTGGTATCCGGTGGGCAACCCCAGGGAGGACAGGATCGACGCGTGTCGGTCCGCCGTCGCGTCGTCCAGACGCCCCGCCAGCCGGGCAAGCTCCGCCACGAAGCACATCCCCACGCTCACGGCCGCCCCGTGCCGCCAGCGGTACTGCTCACGGCGCTCGACCGCGTGCCCGAGTGTGTGACCGTAGTTGAGGATCTCCCGGGGACCGGACTCCTTCAGGTCCCGGCCCACCACGTCGGCCTTGACCTGGACACTGCGTCGGATGAGTTCGACGATCGTCTCCCCGGTCGGGTCGAGCGCGGCCTGCGGGTCCGCCTCAATGAGGTCGAGGATCCCCGGGTCCGCGATGAAACCGCACTTGACCACCTCCGCCATGCCCGAGATCAACTCGTTGCGCGGAACCGATTCGAGGGTGGCGGTGTCGACGAAGACGGCGGCCGGTTCGTGGAAGCTCCCCACCAGGTTCTTGCCTGCATCGGTGTTGATCCCGGTCTTGCCCCCCACGGCGGCGTCCACCATGGCGAGCAGCGTGGTGGGGATGTGCACCACGCGCACCCCGCGCATCCAGGTGGCGGCGACGAATCCGGCGAGGTCCGTCGCCGCCCCGCCACCCAGGCTCACCACGGTGTCCTTGCGGCCCAGCCCGATCTTGCCGAGCACGTCCCAGCAGTACCCCGCCACGGCGAGGTCCTTGCCGGCCTCCGCGTCGGGGATCTCGACGCGGTGCGCGTTGACGCCGGCGGCGGCGAGTTGCTCCCGCAGCAACTCGGCGGTCTGCGTCAACGGCGGCTGATGGAATATCGCCAGGTTCCGCGACTCCGAGCACGCCTCGAGGATCTCCGGCAACAGTCCGCGGCCGATCACCACCGGATAGGGGGCGGCGGACCGCACATCCACCACCACGGGCTCGGTGGTGTCTCGGTCTCGGTTCATGAAGGACTCCCGCTCATCGTTCGACTGATCTCACTTCTCGCCGGACTCACGATCGGTCCGCCGCGCTGCGCGCGTGCGGGTCACCGGACTCGAGTCTGTCGACGATCTCCGTCACCACCTTGCCCGAACTCCTGCGCTCGGTGCTCACGGTCGACCACGCGACCTCCCGGTAGAGCGGCGCCCGCTCGGTCAACAACGCCTGGTACCGCGCCGTCACGTCACCGCCGGCGAGGAGTGGGCGACCGGCGCCCCGGGACCTGCGCACCCCCTCGGCCACCCCGATCGTCAGATGGATCACGCGGTGACCGCGGAGCCGGCCGCGGGTGGTCGCCGACAGCACGGCACCGCCCCCCAGCGAGAGGACCCCGCTGAAGGTCTCCAGCGCCTCCCCCACGACCCTCTCCTCGATCGCGCGGAACGCGGGTTCACCCTCCTCCGCGAAGATCTCGGGAATCGACCGCCCCTCGGCCTCCTCGATCATCTGATCGGCATCACGGAACGGAACGTCGAGCCTGCGGGCCAGCTTGCGCCCGATGGTCGTCTTGCCGGCACCCGGCGGACCCACCAGGACGGCGACCGGCCGTGCCGGGTGGTTCATGCCGGATCCGAGTCCCAGTCCAGTCTCGCCGCCACGGCGTCGAGGTACCCTTGCGCGTTGCGCCGGGTCTCCGACACCGAGTCCCCGCCGAACTTCTGCAGGACAGAGCGTGCGAGGACCAGCGCGACCATGGATTCCGCGACCACCCCGGCGGCGGGGACCGCGCAGACATCGGAGCGCTGGTGGATGGCGGTGGCGCCGGATCCGTCCGCCATGTCGACGGTGCTCAGCGCGCGCGGCACCGTGGAGATGGGTTTCATGGCGGCGCGGACCCGCAGGACCTGCCCGTTGGTCATCCCGCCCTCGAGTCCACCCGCGCGGTTGGTACGGCGTTCCACGCCGTCGTCGCCCCGCACCATCTCGTCGTGCGCGACGCTGCCCCGGCGACGCGCGGTCTCGAAACCGTCGCCGACCTCGACCCCCTTGATCGCCTGGATCCCCATGAGGGCTCCCGCAAGCTGGGCGTCGAGGCGCTCCTCGCCGGACACGTGCGAACCGAGTCCGATGGGCAGCCCGTGGACGACCACCTCGACCACGCCCCCGAGCGTGTCCCCGGCCTTCTTGGCGGCCTCGATCTCGGCGATCATGGATTCCCCGCTCGCGGTGTCGAAGGCACGCACGGGACTCTCGTCGATGACCGGCAGGTCGGCGAACGTGGGTTCGGGCCCGGTGTAGGGATCGGAGGCGCCGATGGAGATCACGTGCGAGAGGACCTCCACGCCCAGGACCTCACGCAGCACCGCCCGCGCGACCGTCCCCGCCGCGACCCTGGCCGCGGTCTCGCGTGCGCTGGCGCGTTCCAGAACCATGCGGGCGTCGTCGAAGTCGTACTTCACCATCCCGGCGAAGTCGGCGTGGCCCGGGCGAGGTCTGGTGAGGGTGGCCGCGCGGGCCTTGTCCTCGATCGCATCGGGGTCGATGGGATCCGCCGACATGATCGTGTCCCACTTGGGCCACTCGGTGTTCCCGACCTCGATCGCCACGGGCGAGCCCATGGTGCGACCGTGGCGGACGCCGGCCAGCACCCTGACCGCGTCGGCCTCGAACTTCATCCGGGCGCCGCGGCCGTAGCCCAGGCGGCGACGGGCGAGCTGCGCCGCGATCTGGTCGGTCGTCACCTTGACACCCGCGATGACGCCCTCGACGATCGTCACCAGGGCCTGGCCATGCGATTCTCCGGCGGTGGTCCACTTCAGCACGTCGCCGATCATCCCACGTCCGGGTCCCACCCGGCACATCAGGCCCGCCGGGCCGCCGGCGTCCGGGTGCGCGAGGCGACCGAGGCCCGGTGCGGGGTGGTACCGGTGAGTCGCCGGAACGCGTGGATGAAGCTCGACGCCTCGGCATATCCCAACCGGATGGCGACGTCCTCGACGGACAGCAGACCGGTAGCCAACATGCGGTCTGCCAACTCGACCCGGACGTCGTCCAGCAGGCGTTGGTAGGAGGTGCCCTCCTCCGCTAGACGCCTCCGCAACGTCCGTGGACTCACCCCCAGTTCGGCGGCCACCGACGACATGGGTGCCCCCTGGGAGAGACGTCCGGTGATGGCGACGCGGACCCGGCTGCTCACCGGCCCGCGGTTTCGTCGGGTGGCGGCGAGGTCTCTGCAGAGCGCCTCCGCCACCGCCACCGTGGCGGTACTGCCCTGGGGGAGCGGACTGTCGAGGTGGGCGGCGTCGAATACGGCCGTGACCCCGACCCCGCCCTCGGACGACGACGCCACCGGCCCCAGTCGTTCACCGTAAGCCTCGAGGGTGGGCGCGGATCGGCCACCGCGGAACACGACCTCGGTGAAAGGCAGGCCGCCGGGGACGAGGTCGCCGAGAACGGAGTGGATCGCGAAGAGATCCCTGTCCACCAGGAACTCGCGGACGTCCCCCGGAAGGGTCGCGCCCCCCAGGCGGGCCTCGATCCGGTCCCCGGTCGTCTCCACCGCGATCGTGCTGAAGATGTAGCTCAGGTCGATGAAGCGCAGTGTCGTGGCGATCACCTCGCGGAGTGTGGGGCTGGACAGCAGGGCGTATCCGAGGATCCCGAAGGTCGTCAACCGGTAGGCGGACCCGACCTCGGCGGCGAGCGCGGGACGGTGTCCCGCGGCCGTCCGGAGGTTGCGGATCGCGGCCAGCTCGCTCTGCGGCGCCACCAGCAGGTCGGGGTTCGCCAGGTCAGTGGGGCTCAGCCCGACCCCGCGCAGGATCGCCCCCGCCTCGATGCCGAGAGCGCCGCCCGCCTCGACGAGTACACCGATACCGGTGGCCGATCGGGGAAAGTCCCAGTGCGGCACGGCGGGATCCTCCCAGGAGTTCATGGCCGGAATTATGGATTATCAGGCCGGGAAAGTCTGTGGCCACGCCGGGCCGGCGTCATACGGTCTCATCATGACTCCTTCCCCCTCCCCCACGCAGACCACGCGACGGCGACCCCGGGTCCTCATCATCGGCGCGGGATTCGGCGGCCTGGGTGTCGCCTACGAACTCACCCGTGGCGACCTCGCCGACGTGACGATCCTCGAGAAGGCCGACGACGTGGGCGGGGTGTGGAGGGACAACACCTACCCGGGAGCGGCGTGTGACGTGCCGTCGAACCTCTACTCGTACTCGTTCCACCGCAAGACGGACTGGGGCCGTCGCTACGCGGAGCAACCCGACATCCTCTCCTACATCCGTGAGACCGCGGACCGGTTCGGTCTCCGTGACAAGGTGCGCACGGGGACCGAGGTGACCTCGGCGACCTTCGACGAGGACACCGCCACGTGGACGGTCCTCACCGACTCCGGCGACACCTTCGAGGCCGACGTCCTGGTTCCGGCCGTCGGCCAGCTGTCCCGGCCGGCCTACCCGGACATCCCGGGGCTCCAGACGTTCGCGGGGCCGTCATTCCACTCCGCTCGGTGGCGTCACGACGTCGACCTCACCGGCAAGCGGATCGCCGTTCTCGGGACCGGGGCCTCGGCGATCCAGTTCGTCCCCCGCATCCGCGAGGCCGCCTCCCATGTGACGGTCTTCCAGCGCTCGGCGCCGTGGGTGGTGCCCAAGCCGGACCGGGCCTACACCGACACCCACCGTGCCGCCTTCGCCCGGGTTCCCGGCCTGATCCCCGCGATGCGCGGCGCCATCTGGGAGACCACCGAGGCGATCGGCCTGGCCCTGACCTCCGCGCGGCCGCTGGCCCGGATCCTGAGCGGGCTGGCCAGAGCCAATCTCAGGCTGACCGTCAGGGATCCCGCGTTGCGAGCCGCGCTCACCCCGACCGAGCCGATCGGGTGTAAGCGGATGCTGTTCAGCAACGGGTGGTACCCCGCGCTCGCCCAGCCGGACGTCGACGTGGTGACCGACGGCATCGCCGAGGTCGTGCCCGACGGCATCGTCACCGTGGACGGACAGCTGCACCCCGCCGACGTCATCATCTACGGCACCGGTTTCAAGGCCACCGAGTTCCTGGCACCCATGACCGTGCGAGGGCGAGGGGGACGGGACCTGCACGAGCAGTGGCGTGAGGGCGCCCGCGCCTACCTCGGGATGGCCGTGCAGGGTTTTCCCAACATGTTTCTCGTCTACGGCCCCAACACCAATCTCGGGAGCAGTTCGATCATCCTCATGATGGAGCAGCAGGCCCGCTACATCCGCCAGATCGTCGAGGGACTGGCCGAGGCGGATCGGCCGGCGGCCCTCGAGGTCCGCCGGGAGGTCGACGACGCCTACGACGCCGAGATCATGCGGCGTCTCGACGACTCCGTCTGGAGCGGATGCGACTCCTGGTACCGGGTCGGCTCGGGACGGGTCACCACCAACTGGCCCGGACTGGTCCACGAGTACCAGCGGCGGACCCGGACCGCGGACACGTCCGACTACGAGACCGTGACGGCACGTCGCCCGGACGTGGCGACGACGGCCGGTTAGGGCACCGCGCGACGGGGGCGCCGCCGCCGTCAG
>NZ_JADDKI010000019.1:0-28409 GCF_015356725.1 Dietzia sp. SYD-A1 | reverse complement strand
GCGCCAAGGAGGAGGCCGAGGCGCTGCTCACCGCGACCGGTGACGACGCACCGAGCAACGCGCTGGTGCGTGCCACCCTGCTGGGCGTCGACCTGCCGGGCCAGGAACACCTGCTCACCGGGCTGTGCGAGCGCTACCTGGACGATGTGACCGGGCTGTGGAAGGCGCGATCCGGCGACCTGGCCAAGACCGTCGCCGCCGGGCTGTTCCCCGCGTGGTCGGTGGACGCCGAGACCGTGGCCCGCTTCGACGCCGTGATCGCGGACGCCTCATACCCGGCCGGCCTGCGCAGGATCCTCGCCGAGCAGAACGCGGACCTCACCCGCGCTCTGAAGGCCCGCGCCGTGGATGCGGCGGCCGCCGGCTGAGTCGGACTCATCGAGAACGCGCCGGGCACCTGAGGGTTGACTCGAACGGACCCGTGAGAGAGGTACCCGCCGCGGAGAGGGCCGACCCCGGCGACCCCTCCACGTCGCCGCACCCTTCTCCGGTGTGGTCACCATCACCGTCGGAGTCGGCGACGAGATCGAACCCGGCGGCACCGTCGCCACCATCGAAGCCATGAAGATGGAGGCCGCGATCACGAGCCCCGGAGGCGGGACCGTCGACCGCATCGCCATCAACACGGTCGGGCAGGTCGAAGCCGGCGATCTGATAGTCGTGCTGACCTGACCGCACCGCCCGGTGCGGAACCGCAGCATTCCGGGTGTGTCCCCGGACATCACTTGACCTTTGCCACACCTTTGGATGATGATTTCGTCAGCAATGACGGAATCATCTCGCGCGGCGAACGCCGGTGCGAGTCGTGAGACCAGGACGGGCCGATGACGCTTCGACACTCTCTCCTCCGGACCGCCACCCACCGTGGGGCGCCGGTGGTCGACGTCGATCTGTACGGCGACGAGGTGATCGACAGACCGCACGAGGTGTACAGCAGAATCCGGGACGCGGGCCCCGTCGTCTGGCTCCCGCGTCATCGGATGTTCGCGATCGGCCGGTTCGACGACGTTCGGCTGGCCCTACGCGACGATGCGACCTTCCGCAGTGGCAGAGGCGTGGCCGCCAATCCGGTCGCCAACACTCTCGGGCACTACACCACGCTCGCGAGTGACGACGACACGCACATGACCCGTCGGATGATCCTCATGCAGTCTCTGACCTCGCGTGCGATACGTCCGTCGCTGCCCACAATGGAGCAGGAGGCCGCGGACACCGTCGACCGGCTGTTGGCACAGGATCACTTCGACGGCATCGCCGACTTCGCGACCCGCCTGCCGGTCCAGGCGGTCGCCGAACTGGTCGGGGTGAAGGTGACCCCGGAGCAGATGCTCAACTGGGGCCAGTCGACGTTCGACGGTCTCGGTTCAGCGAACCGGCGTGCGCGTGGTTCACTCCGCGGATCGCTCGGCCTGTTCCTCTACACGTTGGCGGTCGGCCGCCGGAACGTGACACCCGGCGGGTGGGCGTCGACGGTCCTCGATGCCGCTGACCGGGGAGAGATCGGCCGAGTCGAGGCCAAGAACATGATCATCGACTTCGTCGCACCGAGTCTGGACACCACGATCCTGTCGACCGGCCAACTCCTCTGGAGCCTGGGGACGACTCCCGGGCTGTGGGAACGGCTGCGGCGAGACCCGGACCTGATCCCGACAGCGGTGGTGGAAGCAGTGCGGATAGCCTCGCCGGTCCGGTCGTTCACCCGATCCGTCGCCGCGCAAACCGAGCTCGGTGGGGTCCAGCTGCGCCCGAGGGACCGTGTCGCGGTGGTGTTCGCCTCCGCCAACAGCGACGAGCGGCACTTCCACAACCCCGAGGAGTTCTCGCTGGAGTGGCGTGGGAGCAATGTCGGATGGGGGCACGGCGTGCACACCTGCGTCGGCATGCAACTGGCGAAGCTGGAGATGCAGACCTTGCTGCGGGCAATGGTCCCGCGCGTCTCGTCCATCGAGGTCAGCGAACCCGAACTGCTGCGCAACAACTGCCTTCAGGGCTTCGAGTCCTTCCGGGCCTCGTTCCGCTGAGTGAACGCCGTCCGCCTCAAGCGGGCGGTACATGACCATCCAAGGAGGACCCCGGTGGCCCATGTCATCACGCGGCCGTGCTGCAACGACGCGAGCTGCGTCACTGTCTGTCCGGTGAACTGCATTCATCCCACACCCGGAACACCCGACTTCACCCGGGCGGAGATGCTGCATATCGACCCCGACGCCTGCATCGACTGCGGGGCGTGCGTGGATGAGTGTCCGGTCGACGCCATCGTCCCGGACGACCTCCTGCCGCCGGACTCGGCCTTTCCGGAGATGAATGCCGACTACTTCCGGGGACGCGACATCGTCCGATCGTGGACCCCGCCTCGACCCGCACACGCCTCCGGGCCCGGCGCCCTGCGGGTGGCGGTCATCGGTGCCGGGCCGGCGGCCTTCTACACCTCGGGCGAACTGCTGCGTCACCGCGGCGTCACGGTCGACATGTTCGATCGCCTCCCCACCCCCTATGGTCTGGTGCGCGCCGGTGTCGCCCCGGATCACGCAGCGACCAAGGGCGTCGAGCGGACGTTCTCGGCGACCGCCTCTCGCGAGGCGTTCCGCTACTTCCTCAACGTCGAGGTGGGAGTCGATCTCACTCTCGACGAACTCCGCGCGAGGTATCACGCGGTGATCGTCGCCACCGGTGCGGCCGCTGACCGCGCGCTGTCCATCCCCGGCGAGGACCTACCCGGATCACTCGCCGCCACGGATTTCGTGGCCTGGTACAACGGCCACCCCGACCACGCCGACGACGCGATGGACCTGAGCGGCGAGTCCGTCGTGATCGTGGGTAACGGCAACGTGGCCCTCGATACGGCACGGATCCTCGTGACAGATCCCGACGAGCTGGCGCGCACCGATATCGCCGATCACGCACTCCGGGCCCTTCGTCAATCGCAGGTGCGACACGTGACCATCCTGGGCAGACGCGGCCCGGCACACGCCGCGTACACCAACTCCGAGTTCCAGGCATTCGCCTCCCTCTCCGGCGTGGACGTGATCGTGGACCCGGCTGACCTCGTTCTCGACCCCCGGACCCACCGGGACGAACAGGCGCGAACGCTGGACCCCACGACCGCCACCAAGTTGCGCCTCGCCCGCCGCTACGCGGCCCGAACCCCGACAGGCGCGGCTCGCTCGGTCGTGTTCCGTTATCTGTCCTCCCCCACCGCCATCCTCGGCGACCACGACGGCGTCTCGGGAGTGCGGGTCTCGCGCATGGCCTACAGGGCTGATGGCACCGGTCGCGTGCGCCCGACAGGCCCGGAGACGACAGCGCCCGCCTCCATGGTGATCCGGTCGATCGGGTATCGCGCAGACCCATTCCCCGGCCTCCCGTTCGACACCGGTGCCACCGTCATCCCCAACGAGGAGGGACGGGTGACCGAGAACGGATCCCCGATCGTCGGCGTCTACGTCGCTGGGTGGATCAAGCGCGGCGCCCGGGGCGGGATCGGCGCCAACAGGCGATGCGGTCTGGAGACCGCCGAGGCCGTTCTCGCCGACTGGACGCAGCACCGCCTGCCGGGTCCCGTGATCAGCGAGGACGACATCGACGCCGTGATCACCGAGCGGCGCGGCCACCGGATCGACGCAGCCGGGTGGGCCGCGATCGACGAGCACGAACGGGCAGCCGGACGCAGCGACGGCCGCCGCCGACGCAAACTGGTGTCGATCGACGAGATGGTGCGGGTCGCAGCGACCGCCACCTGACCCACCTCGTCACGCCACGCCCGGTCGAGTCGGTGAGATCAGTCCCAGGCCGGCAACGGAAGGGCGATGAGCGCCGCGGCCTCGTCCTCGCTCACACCCAGGGCGCGCAGGACGTGGGCGGTGACGGCGTCGGTCGTGGCCGCGTCGTCGCGTTCGGGCTGATCGTGCAGCAGCAACGCCAGCGTCAGCGCGGCCCCGGAGACGACGGTCAGGGCCACGTCGATGTCGGCGGCGACGAACCGCCGGGCGGCGACCGCGGCCTCGATATCGCGACGCGCGCGGGGAAGCAGGCCCGCGTCGGCGCTGGAGAGGACCGACAGACCGTGATTGACCACGACTCTGCTCAATTCTGGGTGCCTGCGATGCAGCCGACCGGTCAGGCGGAAGCTCTGGGTGAACGCCTGAGCCGGATCGTCCACCCCCTCGGTGAGACCATCCAGCAGATCGGCGTGGTCCTCGACAACGGCGAACACCGCCGCCTCGAACAACTCCTCCTTGGTCGAGAAGTGGTTGTAGAACGAGCCGTTGCCGACGTCGGCCATCGTGGTGATGTCGAGGACCGAGACCGCGGTCCGCCCCTGCGCCATGAGCTGCTGGGCGGCACCGATGAGGGACCGCCGGGTCTGGGCCTTGCGTCGCTGAGCGCGTGTGAGAGCACCCGGGTCGGCCTGAACCATCACACACTCCTTCCAGGCAGAGTCACATGGTCTCATACGCACCCGTGACGAATTCGTCAACGGACTTGACTGACGCGTGCGGCGTATATGACGATATCGTCAACCACAATGACGGGGAGGCGCGATGACGGTCAGCCACGACGTGCACGAGGGGCTGCACGCCGACGAGGGCGCGCTGCCCGGGGAGCACCCCGGACGCCGGCCGAACCCGGTGGTGAAGGTCCACGACATCGCGTGGCTGGAGTTCGACAAGCCCGATCTCACGCGTACCGCGGCGTTCGCGGTGGACTTCGGTTTCACCCCCACCTTCCAGACACCCGACGAGCTGCATCTCCGGGGCGCCCTGCCGGGTCCGCCCTGCGTCATCGTTCGCCGCGCCCCGCGCACCGCCTTCACCGCCGCGGCTTTCCGTGCGGCCGACTCCGCCGACGTCCACACTCTGGCCTCCGAGTGGGGACGGCCCGTGGAGTCTCTCGGCGACACCCTGGGAGGGCACGCGGTGACCACCCGGGATCCGAGCGGATGCCGCGTGCGGGTGGTCTCGGGAGTCACCGAATGGCCTGCGCTGCCCCTGCAGAGGGTGCGCAACCCGTTCAACTTCGAGGCCCACCGCACCCGGGTCAACAGCACTCAGCGGCCCCCGCGCGCACCGGCGCTCGTCGAGAGGCTCGGCCACGTGGTGCTCTCGTCGACGCGCTACCTGGCGTCACTCAACTGGTACCTGCACAACCTGGGGATGATCGTCAGCGACTTCCTCTACTACCCCGGACAGCGTGACCGCGGGCCCGTGATGAGCTTCATCCGGTGCGACCGTGGCGGCGAGGTGGCCGACCACCACACCCTGGCCCTGACACTCGGCCCCGCCGACCGCTACGTCCACTCGGCGTACCAGGTCTGTGATCTCGACGCTCTGGCCGCCGGGAGCGAGTACCTGCTGGACCGGGGATACGACCACTCGTGGGGACTGGGTAGACACATTCAGGGCAGCCAGCTCTTCGACTACTGGCGCGATCCGGACGGATTCCTGGTGGAGCACTTCACGGACGGGGACCACTTCGACAGCACTGTCGCCGCCGGGTGGGCCCCGATGACGGCCTCGGGCCTCAACCAGTGGGGCCCGCCGGCCACCGCAGACTTCCTGGGCATCAAGCCCGGCCGCGCCGCACTGCGCGAGTTCACCTCGATCCTCGCGTCACTGCGCGAGTCCGACAACGAGTTCGACGTCCAACGCCTCTTCGGCCTGATGAAAGTAGCCCGCACATGAGCTTGTCCGTCCTCCGTACCGCCGACGCGTGGTGGGTGCTGGTGCCCGCCGGCGCCCGTCGCGTCGACACCCGCGCGACCTCCACCGCCGAGCTGATCGCGGACCGCCAGGCCGTCGTCCGTGCGACGACCGACGACGGCGAGACCGTGGACCCGTCGAGTCTGGCCCTGCAGTCGCCGGTCACCGCGCCCTGCCGCGTGATCGCGCAGATGACCAACTACGTCTCACACGTCCGCGATTCCGGCATGAACCCCGACAAGGTTCCACTGACGTTCTTCCGCAAGGCCTCGGGCTCGATCGTCGGGCCGAACGACGACATCGTCAAACCCGCGCACGTCCGACTGTTGGACTACGAGGTCGAGATCGGGGTGGTCTTCGGTACCAGCCTGCCCGTCGGAACCACCATCGACGAGCAGACCCTCGCCGACGCCGTTGCCGGCCTCGTGATCACCAACGACGTCTCAGCGCGCGACGTTCAGCTGCCCAAGACGCAGTTCTACGAAGCGAAGTCCTACCCCGGCTTCACCCCGGTCGGCCCCGTCCTGGTGCTGCTGGAACCCGGCGAGTGGGAAAAGTTCTCCACGCTCACCCTCGAGCTGAGGGTGAACGGGGTGACACGTCAGAACAGCACCGTCGCCGACATGATCTACAGCCCACTGCAGGCAGTCCGGACCTTGAACAGATTCCAGCGCGTCGATGCCGGAGACCTGCTGCTGACCGGCACCCCCGGAGGAACCGCGCTCACCGCACCCGCGAAACCCATCGAGATGATCGGAGCGCTGCTCCCGCCGCACCTGAAGTGGAAGGCGTTCTTCAAGCGGCAGGCCGGCAACCCCAAGTACCTGCAGGACGGCGACATCGTGGAGACGTCGGTCCGTGCGGGCGACGGGACTCTCGACCTGGGCATGCAGCGCAACGTGGTGCGCTACGCATGATCACCCCCACCTCATCGGCGTCGTTGTGGCCGGCCTACGACACCCCCGAGGACGTCGCGGTGATCGAACAGACACCGCTCGACGCGCGCGGGTTGCCGGTATCGACATACGCGGTCCTCGCCCGCGCGGCCGAGCAATGGCCTGAACGCACCGCGCTGCGCGTCATGCCCGACGCGACCCGGTGGCAGCAGACCACCGACCGCACGTATGCCCAGTTGCTCGACGCCGTCGACAGACATGCCGCGGCCCTCCGCGCCGCGGGGGTCGGCAGTCAGGACGCGGTCACCCTGCTGGCGCCGAACTGTGTCGAACTGATCGAGGTGATCTTGGCGGCGCAGCGCGCAGGCGTTGCCGCTCCGATCAACCCGGCCATGAACGCCGACCACGTGGCCGAACTGATCGGCAGATCGGGCTCGCGGGTTCTCGTCGCCGCCGGGCAGGACCTCGACCCCGAGGTGTTCTCGCGGCTTGACGACATCCTGGCCAGCACGGTGATCGACACGGTGTTCCTCCTCCGCCCCACCGGGGCCGACTCCCTGCCCGAGGTACCCGATCTGGGCGACGTCACCGTCGCCTACCTCGATTCGGCCGAGGTCCCCCGCGTCGCGGTCGAGGAGGTTCGTGGTGCCGACGACCTCGCCGCACTGTTCCACACCGGCGGGACCACCGGCGTGCCCAAGCTGGCCGGTCACACGCATCGCAATGAGGTCTCCAACGCGTGGATGATCGCGGCGAACACCGTGCTCGACGAGGACTCCGTCGTCTTCGCGGCGCTACCGTTGTTTCACGTCAATGCGTTGATCGTCACCGTGCTCGCGCCGATGCTGCGCGGCCAGACCGTCGTGTGGGCGGGGCCTCTGGGGTACCGCGACCTCGCCCTGTACGGCGTGTTCTGGCACCTCGTCCAGGCCCACCGGATCTCCGGGATGAGTGCCGTTCCCACCGTCTACTCGGTGCTCGCGCAGTGTCCTGTCGACGCCGACATCTCCAGCCTCAGAGCGTGCCTCGTCGGGGCGTCGATGCTGCCATCCGCGGTGCGTGAAGGATTCGAGTCTCACACGGGAGTCCGCCTCCTCGAGGGCTATGGTCTCACCGAGGCGACCTGCGCCAGCGTGCGCAGCTTCTTCGACGGTCAGCCCGCCGGCTCGGTCGGGCAGCGCCTGCCGTATCAGCAGCTCCGCGCCGTCGACGAGGACTGGCAGGAGGTGCCCGCCGGTTCCGTCGGGCGGCTCGTCGTGTCGGGCCCCACCGTGTTCGCCGGCTACATCCGCCGTCGCGGCGAGGACGGGTTCGACCTCGATGACGGTGGGTCTGTTCGAGATGGGTGGCTGGATACCGGCGATCTGGGGTCTGTCGACGAACGCGGGTTCGTGACCCTCACCGGCCGCGCCAAGGACCTCATCATCCGCGGCGGGCACAACATCGATCCCCGCGCGATAGAGGACGCTCTTCGCGAGCATCCCGATGTCACCGACGCCGGGGTGGTCGGTCGTCCCGACGTGCACGCGGGCGAAGTACCCGTCGGTTACGTCACTATCCGGGACGGCGCCACGGTGACCGGCGCCGGCCTGCAGGCGTGGGTGAGCGACCGGGTGTCCGAGGCAGCAGCCGCCCCTCGAGAGGTGACCGTCATCGACTCGCTGCCGGTCACCGATGTCGGCAAGCCCTACAAGCTCGCACTGCGAGCCCTCGCCACCGAGACCGCGCTCAGCGCGGCACTCACCGAGGCCGGGGCACCCACGCCGGTGGACGCTCGGATCGTCGACGGTTCTGTCGTGGCCGTGGTCGAGCAGCCCGGAGACGTCGGCACGGCGACCCGCGTCCTCGACAGCTACGCGATCCACTGGACGTGGGCGCCGAGCGACGGGCGCACCCGCTCATGATCGATACCCACCCCCTCGCCGCGCGAGGGGTCGCGCTCGTGCTCACCGCCACCGGCACCGCGAAGGTCCTCGCCCTCGCTCCGATGAGGGAGCGAGCCAGTCACCTCGGGTTCTCCGGGCGGGCGTTCCGCGTCATCGGCGCCTGCGAGCTCGCCGGGGTGGCCGGGCTCCTGCTCTGCGAGGGCCACCCCCGTGTCGGGGCGGCGTCCGCGATCGCGGTCTGCTCGTTGATGGGTGGTGCCTGCTGGGCTCACCGGCGTGTCGGGGACAGCTGGTCGGCCACTGTCCCCGCCGCCGTCGTCGGCGCCGGCGCCGCGCACGCGGCCGTCGGCGCTCTGACCCGGATGGGCGTTCGATGAGCCACGGCACCGATCCTGTCCTCATCGTCGGCGCCGGACCGAGCGGACTCACCGCGGCGGCGCTGCTGGCCGACCTCGGGGTGCCGTCGATGCTCCTCGAGCGGTGGGAGGGCATCTTCCCGCAGCCGCGTGCGGTGCACCTCGACGACGAGGTGTACCGGATCATCGCCCGACTCGGGCTCGCCCCGGAGTTCGCGGAGATCTCCCGCCCCGCCCTGGGCCTGCGTCTGGTCACGTCCTCGTTGCGGGTCATCGCCGAGTTCCCCCGCGACCCGGGCGTGGGTCCGAACGGATTCCCGGCGGCGTCCATGTTCGACCAGCCGCGGCTCGAGGCACTCCTCCGCACCGCCGTGGCCCGGCGCGCGAACCTCATCACCCTGCGTTCCGGTGTCGAGGTGACCGGAATCGATCAGTCCGATACAGGTGTCACGGCCTCGGCGACCGATCGTGACACGGGTGAGCCGATCACGTTCCGGGGCAGCTACCTGCTCGGTTGCGACGGCGCCGGCAGCATCACCCGCGCGTCGATCTCAGCCGGGTGGCGGGACCTCGGATTCAGCCAGCGGTGGCTCGTCATCGATGTCGAGACGTCGGCCGATCTACGCCAGTGGGACGGGGTGGCGCAGGTGTGCGACACCCACAGAGCGGCCACCTACATGCGCATCGGCGAGACCCGCTACCGGTGGGAGTTCCAGCTGCTCGAGCACGAATCCGTCGAGGACTACCGCGACCTCGACGCGGTGGTGCCGTTGCTGCGGCCCTGGCTCACAGGCGTAGAGGCCGCAGACCTCGAGTTGGTCCGTTCAGCTGAGTACACCTTCCAGGCCCGCGTAGCCCGGAGATGGCGTGACCGCCGCGTCTTCCTTCTCGGCGACGCCGCGCATCTGACGCCACCGTTCATCGGCCAGGGAATGGGAGCGGGCCTGCGTGACGCCGCGAACCTCGCCTGGAAGCTCGCCGCCGTCCTGAAGGACGGAGCGTCGTCGTCGACCCTCGACTCCTATGAGCAGGAACGCATCCCGCACTGCACCGGACTCATCCGTCTCGCGATGGCCACTGGCGCCGCGATGACCGGCGGCGGTCACGGAGGTGATGTCCTTCGCCGCACGATCGCGCCCGTCCTCGCCGCGGTTCCGCGTCTGGCGAGAAGACTGACCGACAGTACGACTCCTGCCCTCCGGCCGTCCTACTACGTCAGGCGCGGGGCGCTGGGCTCCGTCGCTCCCCCGCGGATATCGGCCCCGAGCGCCTCTGGCCTGGCCGGCCACCTCGTGCCCAACGCCGTGGTGTCCGACGACGGAGGTCGCCTCGACGACCACACGACCGGTTTCCGGGTCCTCACCGTGGACACCCCCACCCCCGAGCAGGACTTCGAGATCACACGCCGGGGCGGGACCACCGTCGCCGTCGCGCTCGACAGTCCCCTCGGAGAGTGGTTGCGCGCCCACCGCGCCCGAGCAGCGGTCGTGCGCCCCGACGCGACGGTGATGGCGGCGGGACGCTCGATCGCGGAGGTGTACACGCTGCTCCCCGCGGCGGGCTCACAGCCTCGTGGTCGCGACGCTGCTTCCCGGGGCGCTCTGGCGGGCAGGGCCGACTGAGCCCCGAGGACACCCGCCCGCGCTGGTGGGCCTGCCGCCGACCGTCGTCAGGCTCTGGCCTCCCGGTCCGACGCGGCAGACCTCCCCTCGAGGAGCCGTCTCACGTGCGCCCCGACCTCCGCCGCCACCTCGGCCGCCGGTTGATCGCGCCCCGATCGAACCCATTCCGTGAGGTGCACCTGCACACTCGCGATCGTGAGGCCGGCAAGCACTCGGGCACCACCAGCGGCACTGTCCGGGGACACCATGGATGCGAGATCCGCGAGCGCCTCGAACCCCATCTCCCACGCCGCCTGCTGATTCCCACGTCCGACTCCGGCGGCGTGAGCAGTCGCCCAGCTGAAGCCTTCGTTGATGTGCAGATCCAGGAAACCGGGGTGCTCCGCGAAGAACGTGGCCACCGCGACCGCGGCGGCGACGAACTGCTCGACCGGCGAGTCGAGCCCGTCGATCGCTGACGTCGCCGATTCGACGAGCTCCGTCATGCGCACTGAGTTGAGCTCGTCCCAGATCTCATCCTTTCCGTCGAACGAGGCATAGACAGTGGCGAGGGAGACCTCCGCCGCCCGGGCGATGTCACTCATCTTGGTGTTGGCGAAGCCGACTTCCGCGAACCGCATCTCGGACGCGGCCATGATCTGCTGGCGATACATCTCTCGTCGGGCCTTGCGCAGGCTTCCGGACCCGGTCGGCGCGCGGTCAAGCGTCATTCCACTTCTCCATCCCTCGGACTGACTCACTGCAAGCTGTTGCCACCGACTGTACCTACTGTTATGTTTTCCAGAATCGTGATTCTGGTAGGAGTACC
This sequence comes from Dietzia sp. SYD-A1, assembly GCF_015356725.1. Classification (NCBI taxonomy): domain Bacteria; kingdom Bacillati; phylum Actinomycetota; class Actinomycetes; order Mycobacteriales; family Dietziaceae; genus Dietzia; species Dietzia sp. SYD-A1. Next base: position 17,142 of record NZ_JADDKI010000019.1, on the reverse strand, counting down.
CAGGATTACCAGTTGCGGAAAGCGGAGGAATCGAACGTGACCACCAGAGCAGCGAACACTCAAGATCTGTCGCACGACTTCGGGCGCCCTTGGAGCACACGCCGCAAGGACATCTACATCTGGACCACGGTCGCAGCCCTCGTGATCTGTGTCGTGCCCTTCGCGGGAGTAGTCCTGCACTGGTGGGATGCGGAGCCAGCCGGCTTCATCGCGGCCGCGCTGATCTGCGGCCCGATCATCATCCCGATGGTGGTGGCGTGGTGGGACGATCCCGGCGAGACCAGGACCATGCTCGAGCGTTTCAACGAGTTCATGATCGTGTGGATCCCGATCACCGCGTCAAGTCAGGTCCTCTGGGAGATCACCTGGCTGATCGGAGACCTCCTCGGCCATATGAACCTCACCGCCGAGGACCGGTGGGGCTGGTTCTGGTACTTCTACGGAGCCGCCGACACCCGATACCTGATCAGCGACGCCGGCCTCTTCGGCATGGAGACCGTGGCGGCCATCGGCGGATGCATCCTGCTCTACAACTGGCTGCCGCTGCTGCGCACGAAGGACGATGACCGTCGACGCATCCGGATCCTGTGGTGGTGCTATTTCGCCTTCGCGATGATGACCGCGGTCATCATCATCTACTACGTCGCGGAAGCCCGGGACAGCTTCGCCAACATCGAACAGGGTTTCTGGGGCTTCGCCCTGAAGTTCGTCTTCATGAACATCCCCTGGATGGTGGCCCCCGTCGTCTCAATGCTGTTCATCCCCAAGATGATGGCAGTGCTGTACCAGCGCGTGTACACGGGATGGAGCAGCTTTCCGCAGCCGACCTCGTCGGACCCCGGGGCCCGCCAACCCAGTGCAGACGTCCATTGACATGGCCGGATTCGACGAATTGCCACACACCAGGGTCGGTGACCCCGGAGCGTGACACTCATATCCCGGAGGAGGTCCGGGCCCCAGAGCCCGGCGACTCGTGATCGTGCGGTGACGGAAGGCACCTCCCGCTCGACACGGTGCCGGCGTCTTTCCCATCGACGGTGGCCGCGACCTCAGCGGCCGGGCGGGACCTCAGAAGTACTGGGCGCCGCCGTCGATACTGATGTGCTCGGCGGTGATGAACTTCGACTCGTCCGAGGCGAGGAATGCCACGACGTTCGAGATCTCCTCGGGCTCGGCGTAGGTCTGCTCGAGGAATGTCGTGCCCATCAGGTTGAGCGGAGGGTTGGTCTCGCCCACGGCTTCCAGTTGGCTCACCATGCCCCCGCCGCCCATCGGGGTAGCCACCCCACCCGGGTGGATGCTGTTGACCCGTACGTTCTTGGGTCCGAGCTCCGCGGCGAAGGCGCGGGTCATGCCGACCAGGGCGTGCTTGGACGTGGTGTAGTGCACCATGAACGGCTGAATCTTCTTGCCCGCGTACGAGCTGGTGAGGATGACGGACCCGCCGCCTGCGGCGATCACGTGGTGGGCGGTGGCCATGATGGTGTTCCACACGCCGGTGGTGTTGATCTCGAGCGTCACCCCGAATGTCTCAGGGGTGATCGAATTCCACGCCTGCGGGATGCAGATGCCCGCGTTGGCCACCACCACATCCAGTCGTCCGAGTTCCGCCACGCCGTCGTCGACGATCCTCTTCATGCCGTCGAGATCGCGCACATCGCCGACCGACAGCAGCGCCCGGCGCCCCTGCGCCTCGACCAGACGGCGGGTCTCCTCGAGATCCTGCGGGGTGGCCTCGTCGTACGGGATCGCGTCGATGATCGGACCCGCGATATCCAGGCCGATGATGTCGGCGCCCTCTGAGGCGAGCCGAACCGCGTGCGTCCTGCCCTGGCCCCGAGCCACCCCGGTGATGAACGCGACCTTGCCCTCGAGACGTCCCGTCATGATCAGACTCCCTGTGTCGGTGTAACCCCACGGTATCCGCGACTATGCGCGCGGGTGGCGATTCGCCGTTCCGGCATGCGTGCGCGTGGGAATCACGGCGACCGTCGTCACACGGTTATCCGGAGCGAACGTAGCCGTCGGACCAACATGCTCGGTTGCCACGATGCGGTGTCCGTGTGGATGTGGAGGTCTGGCGCATGGTCGAGAAGCAGGTCGAGCGCCGCCCGGGATTCGAGGCGGGCGAGCGCGGCTCCCACGCAGAAGTGGATGCCGCGGCCGAAGCTCAGGTGCGAGGCGTCGTCGCGGGTGGGGTCGAAACGGTCGGGTTCGGCGAAGTGGTTCGGGTCACGGTTGGCGCTGCCCCACAGGAGGAACAGGTGTGCGCCCGCCCTTATCGTGACCCCTCCGAGCTCGGTGTCCCTGACCACGTGTCGGTAGTGGCCCACGAAGGGTGCGTCCAGGCGGAGAACCTCCTCGGTGAACGCGTCGCGCGAGGCAGGGTCGGACCTCAGACGCTCGAGATGTTCAGGGTGCTGTCCGAGGCGCGAGGCCAGTGACCCCAGGTGGCCTACGGTCGATTCGATTCCCGCCACGATGAGCTGGAGCAGGACCTGGATCGCGACGTCGTGCGGGAGGCTGCCGTCCTCGACCAGGCGCGCGAGGTCGCCGATCACCGCGCCGGGGCGAGCGCCGCGCGCCCGATGCAGTTCGTCATCGAGGAATGCCATGAACTGCCCCACGACGCCGACCGCCGAGTCGAGCTCTTCCCGGGCCACCACCCCGTCGAGGATCGCGGTGCTCGCGAACGCCCAGTCCAGTAGGTCATCGCTGAGTTCCCGACGGACCCCGATGAGTTCGGCGATGACCGCCGCCGGAAGTCGTTCGGCGACGTCGCTCACCCAATCGATGCCGTTGTCGTAGCGCTCGGTCCACAGCCGACGGAGGGTGGAGGTGACAAAAGGGGCCCACGAGCGAAGCGTCCGTGGTGTCAGAGACGGCAGAACGAGCGTGCGGTGGATCCGGTGCACCTCACCGTCCGCGGTGGCCAGGGCGTGCACAGGAGATCCCAGCTCGGCGACGGGAAACTCAGAGATCTCTCCGGACTCGTCGATCACCATCGTGGCGGTGAGGTTGGACGAGAAGTCCTCGGCCCGGGCCGCGACCTCGGCGACCAGGTCCCACGATCGCACCACGTGAAAACTCGACCCGCCGAGGCGCTCGATGGCCGGCCCGGGGTGCCCCGGCCGAAGCGATGGCGGCACTTCTCGCGTCGTGGTCATAGCCGACAGAGTGGCGCAGGAAATGCCACGTGGTCGAGGCCCTGACCGAGATCCGAGACACCCGCGCACGCCGAGGTCCGTGGTCCGTCTCATCCCCGGCCCCCTGCCGGGAGAAAGCCGCGACAGTCGCACGAATCTGTCTCACACTGAGATATGGCTACTGATTGGTTGCTCGACGACTCACGGGACCGGGCTGCACGTGACCGCCTCATAGCGGTTGCCGCGGAACTCATCGCGGAGGCGGGGATCGACAGGTTCGACGTCACGGAACTCGCGCGGCGCGCGCACTGCTCGAGGGCGACGGTGTATCGACATGTCGGCGGACGCACTGTGATCATCGAGGAGGTCCTCCGCCGCGCCTCCGGCTCCATCGTTGCTGCTGTGGAGGACCACGTCAGAGGCCTCACGGGGCGCCGCCGTGCCATCACCGCGTTGACCGTGGCTCTGGCTGCCGCTCGCCACGACCGAATCGCCTCGCAGTTCCTGCCCGCTGTCGGCAGAAGCGCAGAGTTTCACGCACTGTTGGAGTCGACCACGGTGATCACGACGGCCATTGACCTGATCGGCCTCGGCTCCCCCGACAGCGGACGCGCACAGTTGGCGGTCCGGGTCTTCCTCACGCTCCTGCTGTGGCCACCCGGTTCTGGCGAAGAGCGCCAGATCGACCTCCTCGCGGACCTCGTCTCGGGAACGGCCCCGGAGCGGGCTGACGGGGCCGTGACCGGGTGATACGCGCTCGTCGGCCACCGGGAGCCGAGGGTGACCTCCTCTCCATCAGGTGGTCATCTGCCGGTTCAGAGCCAGTCGTTGCCCCCGAGTCCGAGCTCGGACACGTCCAGCCCGGGGGTCAGGCCCGTGTGGGGTGCGAGCCCGTGCTTCTCCAGGACTGCGCGGATCGTCTCGGCCGCGTCGACGTTGAGGGGGCTCGACACCCACATGCCGTAGGGGAGGTTGACGAAGCGGTTCTCGCGTACGGCTTTGAGACCACGGCTGGCGGGGTGAGCCTTGAGCGCGGCGATCTTGTCCTCCACGGTCTGCTCGCCGTACTCGACGAACGCGATCACATCCGGATCCTCGGCAGCGAGGCGTTCCCAGCTGATGCTGGTCCAGGTGTCGGCGACGTCCTCGGTGGCATTTCGCGCCCCCGCCGCGTCGATGATCCCCTGTGGACCGCCGAACGAGCCGGACGACAGGATGGTGTCACTCGTGCTGTCGACCAGGAACACCGTCGGTGCGTCCTGCGGGGCGGGAAGGGCGCGAAGAGCGTCCACCCGCTCGGCCACCTCGTCCGCGGCTGCTGCGCCCGCGTCGGCGTTCCCGGTGATGATGCCGATGTTGCGGAGGTCGGTGTCGAGCGCGTCCCACGGGTCCATGGTCCCGCGCTGGGCTTCGCCCTCGGTCTGGCGGCACGCCTCCGTGAGCTGATAGACCCCGATATCGTGTCCGGCGAGGATCTCCGGGGTCAGTCCTCGTGACTCGGAGAACCCGTAGTTCCACCCGGCGAAGACGACGTCGGGTTGCGCCGCGACCACGTTCTCCAGGGTCGGACCCTGTTCGGTGACCTCGTTGAGTCCGTCGATCTGGTCGCCGTACGCCAACCGCAGCAGGTCCTCGTCCTTGGACGCCGCGGCCACCGCGGTGATCTGGTCGCGGGCACCGGCGGCCAGCGCGATCGAGATGATGCCCGGGTCATACGCGAACAGTTCGTCCACCGTCTCGGGGTAGGTGACCTCTTCCCCGCAGTTGACCACGGTGACCTCGCCCCCGGGACCGCCGCCGCCGGGTGCGGCGGCGTCGGAACCGCAGGCGGAGAGGAGCGCCAGCGTCACCGCCAGGACGGGTCCTGCGGTGATGATCGGACGTGTCATGGGTAGGTCCTGCCTTCTGTAGTGGTGGCGACCGCGTCTCCGAGGAGGAGGTGGGGTCGGCCGGTGCGGGGGTGGGCGACGATGTAGCCGTGGACGCCGAAGACCTCGTCGAGGAGCTCGGCGGTGAATGTCTCGACGGGCGGCCCGTACGCGACGATGCCGCCGTCATCGACGACGGCGACCGCATCGAAGTACCGCAGGACCAGGTCGAGGTCGTGGATGGCGGCCACGACGGTGGAACGCAGCGTCTCGAGCGCGTCCATCAATCGCAGCCGCCAGGCGGCGTCGAGGTGGTTGGTGGGTTCGTCGAGCATGAGCATCGGGGTGCGCTGGGCCAGAGTCCGCGCGAGCACCACCCGGTGGCGTTCACCGCCGGAGAGTCTCGTACAGGACTGGTCGCCACGCCCGGCCAGGCCCACCGTCCGCAGCGCCTGCTCGACGATGTCCTGCTCGCCTTCCTCCCCCAACGCCCATGGCGTGCGATGCGGAGTCCGTCCGAGGGCCACGGCCTCCGACAGGGTGAGTTCAGCCGAGGGCGCCTCCTCCTGACCCTGGACCGCGATCAGCCGTGCCCGCTGCCGGGACCGCATCCTGTGCACGTCGACCCCGTCCACGGTCACCGAACCCGAGACCGGGGCGTCCAGACCCGCCAGCACCCTGAGCAGTGTCGATTTTCCCGCGCCGTTCGGACCGACCAGCGCGAGCCGCGATCCGGACGGCACCTCGAGATGAACGCCGGAGACGACGATCCGCCTGCCCCTCGCACAGGACAAGTCGTCCGCGACCAGGCGCACGGCGCCCGCCCCCGTCACGAGGCGCTCCCGAACGTGTAGGCGCGGCGTCCCATGAGCAGCAGGAAGATCGGCGCACCGATGATCCCTGTGACGATTCCGAGCGGCATCTCCTGGGGGGCGGCGATCACCCGGGATACCACGTCCACCCACACCAGGAAGAGTGCTCCCCCCGCCGCGGCGACGGGCAGCATCGCGCGATGCGTGGCACCCACGACGAGGCGGGCGGCGTGGGGGATGATCAAACCCACGAATCCGACGCCCCCGGCCACGGCCACGAGAACCCCCACCAGCAGGCCCTGCGCGACGAACAGCCCGATCCGGAGCGCGCGCACCGGCACCCCGAGCGAGGCCGCCGTGTCGGACCCGGTCGCGTACGCGTCGAGCCACGAGTGCAGGAGCAGCCCGCTCACCAGAGCCACCGCGACGACTCCCGCCGCGAGGGGCACCGTGGACCACGTCGCCCCGGCGACGCTGCCGAGCATCCAGTGCATGACCGTCTCGGCCGCCCGCGAGTCTGTGGCCACGAAGACCATGAACGACGACACCGCGGTGAACGCCGCCGACAACACGACTCCGGCGAGAATCAGCCGCAGCGCGGTGAGCCCACCCGTGGCGCTCGCGACCGCATAGACGAGCACGGTCGCTCCCAACGCGCCGAGCAACGCCCCCCCGGACAGCGCCCACACGCCGAGACCGCCGAAGACGCCGAGCGTGATCACCGCGGTGGCACCCACCGCGGCCCCCGCCGATACCCCGAGGAGGTACGGGTCGGCCAGGGGATTGCGTACGAGGGTCTGCATCGCAGCTCCGGCGAGCGCGAGACCCGCACCCACCACCGCGGCGAGCACCGACCGGGGAAGCCGCAGGTCGAGGATGATGATGGAGTGCGCACGCTCGGCCTCGCCGCCGGTGATCGCCGCCCATACCGTCCGCCACACGTCGCCGACCGGGATGTGCTCGGCACCGAAGGCGACCGAGCTGACCACGCTGATGGCCGTCAGGGCGGTGAGCACGATCGCCAGTGGGACAGGCGGGAGCCTGCGGGCGGTACGGAACGAGGCCGAGCCCGCGTCGGTGACAGGCCGCGACCGACGGCTCGGACGAACGCCCACCCCGAGGCCCGTCATCGGGTGCTCTTCCCTGGGACGCCTCCACGGTCCCGCCGCAACTGTTGCTCTTGCCGGTGCCGTTGCCGCGAACGCCGCTGCGCCTCGGGGACCCGGGGACACGAGTCACACTCGGACCTCTGCGCTCCCAACCGGATGAGACAGCACGAATGCCGGTCGTGCACCAACGCGGGCGTGCCACCCAAGCGGATCATCGTCACCAGCGGTCGATCGGAGAACGCGCCGGTGACGACGTCGGCGTCCGTCTCGACCGCGCGTCGCCGTGGACCCCCCACGGTCCGGTATGCGGCCCCGAATGCGCCAGCGCACGAGGCCGCGATTCCCCCGAGAGCGGCCCTGCGTGTGACGGTGCCGGCGTCCACGCACGCATCCACCAGGGGATCGACGTGACTCCGGATGCTGTCGACCAGTGCGCCGGGGTCCTGCTCGCGACCGAGAACCGGAGTGTCGGGCAGCGACACCTGGAGTGTCGCGCCGGCGCGGTCGATCAGTGCCCACCAGCGGCCATGGCCCGGATGCAGGAGTGTCCCGTCCGCACACCACGCCGCCACCATGAGGCCGAGAGCCCGGCCGGCGTAGTGCTGGAGCGAGCACAGTAGCCCGGGCGCCGCGTGCGGGGTCCCCAGACTGTGGGAGTATCGCCGACCGAGCTCCTGCCATGTCGCGGGTTCGCAGAGCTCGGTGACGCTCCGCCAGTCCGGGTCGCCGGGGTCGGGTCGAGATCGATGAGGGACGGGCGATGCCTCGAGCGCCCGCTCGGCCAGGGCGCTGATCCCCATGCCGACGGGCCCATACGTGGAGTACACGGGTGGCCTTGTCTCTTCGGAACCTGTGCGCGAGGTTCGCTCGGATGTCGCGGAACCGACAGGTATTCGGACTCGGGATCAGCCCTCCCCGACGCCTTCCCGGAACGAATTCCAGTGGCATCCTGTCGGTTCGGTACCCCACACCGCTGCGCGCCAGTCCCGGAATCTCACCGGGTTCCCTGGCATCCGATCGTCCCCGTCAAGGGAAGCCGGATGCGGTCGGTTCCACTGTGGACGATAACAGACGGGCTGGTCAGGACGCCCGGGGGCCGCGCGATCACGGGTCTGGGGTCGAGCGGCCCGGGTGCTGCCGTGGGGTGCTGCCCTGCGCGTGGGCTCCCCACGGACTTGACCCCCGGCAGTCGCACCGGAGCTCACTGGTGGTGAAGGGCGACCTGATCCTGATCGAGCGGCAGTTGATCCACCGGCGGGGCGTCACCGAAGTCCGGCTGGGTGACCAGGACGAACAGCGCCAGGGCCACCACGTACACCGCGAAGACCCGGAAATGCCCGCGATAGAGCAGCCGTAGCACCAACCACAGCGCTCCCGCACCGACGACGGCGGCCACCACGAATCCCAGCACGTAGTCCTGCCACCCGAGCGAGAGCCCGCCGTCGAAGGCGGCGGGATCGAGCAGGCTCAGCGACTGCACGCCGGTGGCGGCGAGGATGGTGGGTATGGCGACGAAGAAGCTGAACTGCGCTGCCAGTGGCCGGTGCATGCCCAGCGCCAGGGCCGCGGCGATGGTCAGCCCTGACCGGCTCAGGCCGGGGAAGAGCGCCGCCGCCTGGGCGACACCGATCACCACGGCGACCAGCACTGTCATCTGGGTGGCCCCGCGCCAGGTCGTCTTGACCGAGTCCGACCACCAGAGCACGACGCCGGTGATCAGCAGCATCAGCGCCACAGCCCACGGCGTGACGAAGACGTCGGTGCCGTAGGCGCGGATGACCAGCCCCAGGACCCCGGTGATCGCCGTGGTCAGCAGGCCCAGCAGCGCGAGCCGCAGATGGATCAGGTGACGCAGCGTGCGCCTGCGACGCCACAGCCCCAGTTCGCGCCAGATGCCGTTGAGCAGGCGCGTGAGCGGTCGCCACATCACCACGACGACGGAGACCATCGTGCCGAGGTGCACCACCAGGTTGTAGAGGATCATCTCCGGGGTGTCCGGCGCGGGCAGAGGCGACCCCTCGGCCGCCAGCCATTGCTGCGCCAGCACCAGGTGGCTGGACGAGCTCACCGGGATGAACATGAAGAGTCCCTGGATCGCTCCCAGGAGGACCGATTCCCACAGACTCATCGAGCGTGGTGCTCCGCCGTCGTTCCGACCGACCGGGCCCCGTTGGGCGCATTATCGGCAGTGGGCGGAGAAACAGGCATACCTCACACCGTAACCACCTCGGCGGTCGTGCCCGCGGACACGTGCCGGATGGCCCTCAGGCGGCGTCGAGGTACAGGTAGTCCTCCCAGTACGGGCCGATCTCGCGCAGTTGGGACACGAGCCGCCACGTCCGGCCCCTCGGTGCCACCAGCGGAACCCGGAGCTCCCATCCCAGCTCGGAGAGGAGCTTGTCCGCTTTGCGGTGGTTGCAGGGCGCGCAGGAGGCCACACAGTTCTCCCATTCGTGTGCGCCCCCGCGGCTGCGCGGGATCACGTGGTCGATGGTGGTCGCGCGCGCGTTGCAATACCCGCACCGGTGGGAGTCGCGGTGCATCAGGGCGGCCCGCGTCATGGGCACCTGCGCACGGTACGGGATGCGGACGTACTCGCGGAGCATGATCACCGAGGGCACGCGGACGGCCGTGTCGACCGATCGGACCAGGATCTCGTCCGGGTGGTCATGGACCACCACCGCTTTGCCGCCGAGCAGCATCACCACGGCGCGACGAGCGGGAAGGGCTGTGAGGGCCTCGTAACCGGCATTGAGCAGGAGGACCCGCGGCGCGGCGGTCAGCGGGACGTGCGGGTCGGGGACGCGTTCGAGTCGAACGGGGGCTCGTGACCCCGGTTGTCGGTACTCCGAATTCTCGCGCACGGCTGTGCCCATGGTCGGTCTCCACTCATCTGCCCGTGCCCAGTCCACCATCAGCGACCGGGTCCGTAGTGAACCTCGCCTGCAACGATGATGCACCCTCGATGAACACTTCGTGTGCTATCGCCGCGCACAGGTCAGCCGCCTCGCCCGCGTCGCCCCCGGCGACCGGGGCCGACGGGTGGTGGGATCGGTCCCCCTGGCGGATCCCACGGGCATGATGGGGGGCATGAGCGGCACTACCTTCTACGACGAGATCGGCGGCGCGGAGACCTTCCGGGCGCTGGTCCACGAGTTCTACCTGCGGGTCGCGGACGACCCGGTGCTGCGGCCGCTGTATCCGGAGGAGGACCTGGGTCCGGCCGAGGACCGCATGCGGATGTTCCTGGAGCAGTACTGGGGCGGCCCCACCACCTACTCCGAGCAGCGCGGCCACCCCCGACTCCGGATGCGCCACAACCCGTTCCGTGTCGACCGGGCGGCGCATGACGCCTGGCTCACCCACATGCTCGCCGCGGTGGACACGATCGACCGCGAGACCCTGGACGACGAGCACCGGGCGGCGATGGTCGAGTACTTCACCCGCGCCGCCGCCATGATGGTCAACACCCCGGAGGGCATGTGACGTCGCCGGCCCACTCCACGCGGCCCTGGGAGGACATGGTCCTCTACCAGATCTACCCGCGCTCCTTCGCCGACGCCGACGGGGACGGCTACGGCGACCTCCAGGGGGTGATCGACCACGTCGGCTACCTGGAACTGCTGGGAGTGGACGGGGTGTGGCTGTCCCCCATCATGAGGTCCCCCGGCGCCGACCACGGTTATGACGTCTCGGACCCGCGGGACGTCGACCCCCTGTTCGGTGACGTCGAGACGCTGCGGCGACTGGTGGAGGCGCTGCACGCCGCGCAGATGGTCCTGATCATGGACCTGGTGCCCAATCACACGAGCGTCGAACACGCGTGGTTCGCGGCGGCGGTGGGGGCCGGCCCGGGCAGTCCGGAACGCGAGCGCTACTTCTTCCGCGACGGCCTCGGTGACGACGGCTCCAGGCCGCCCAACAACTGGCCCTCGGTGTTCGGTGGGCCGGCCTGGACGCGCATCACCGAACCGGACGGGACGCCCGGGCAGTGGTACCTGCACCTCTTCGCGCCCGAGCAGCCGGACCTGGACTGGTCGCACCCCGACGTGGGCGACGACCTCGAGCAGACCCTGCGCTTCTGGCTCGACCTGGGGGTCAACGGGTTCCGGATCGACGTGGCGCACGGTCTGGCCAAACCGGACGACCTGGCCGACCTGCCTGACGACGTGGAGATCGCCCAACTCGTCGTCGACGAGCGCGACGCGCGATGGGACCGGCCCGGCGTCCACGATGTCCACCGGCGGATCCGTGCGGTCGTCGACGAGTACCCGGGCGCGGCGACCTTCGGAGAGGTGTGGGTGGGCCCGGCCGACCGGTTCGCCCGGTACCTGCGCCCCGACGAGCTACATTTCGCGTTCCACTTCCCGCTCACCGGCGCGCCCTTCGAGGCCGGCGCGGTGCGCGAGGCCATCGAGGCGACGCTCGAGGCCTCCCGGATCGCCGACTCCGCCCCCACCTGGGCGTTGTCCAACCACGACGTCGTGCGCGAGGTGACCCGATACGGCAACGGCGCCCTCGGCATCGCCCGGGCCCGGGCGATGCTGCTGGTGGAACTGGCCCTGCCGGGGATCTCCTTCATCTACGAGGGGTCCGAACTGGGGCTGCCGAGCGACTTCTCGATCCCCCACGACCGGTTGACCGACCCCACCTGGGAACGCAGCGGTCACGCGGAGATGGGGCGGGACCACTGCCGCGTCCCCCTGCCGTGGGAGGGCACCCGGCCTCCCTACGGTTTCTCGACCGCCGATCGGACCTGGCTCCCCATGCCGGGCGACTGGGGCCCACTGACAGTGGAGGCCCAGCTCGAGGACCCGGACTCCACCCTGTCGTTGTATCGGGCCGCCATCGAGACCCGGCGGACCTTGCGGGGCCCGAGCACAGCGGCGGTCGAGTGGTACGGCGCGCCGTCCGGGTGCCTGGCGTTCCGCCGCGACGACGGGGTGGTGTGTGCGCTCAACGCCTCGGAGCGATCGGTACCGCTCCCCGAGGGCGAGGTCATCCTCGCCTCCGGACCCCTCGACTCGCACACCCGGGCAGGTGAGATCCTGCCGCCGGACACCGCGGTGTGGCTACGACCCCGCTAGTGGACGAGAACCGGGACGGAAACCGGCTCGGTCACGCCCCGCCGACTCGCAACCGCGGCAGGATCACGTCGCGGACCGTGTCCGGGTTGCGCTCCACCACCACCCAGCGACGGCCCAGGTCGCGGGCCGCCACGGCGGTGGTCCCGGAGCCGGCGAACAGGTCCACCACCAGGTCGTCCGCCTCGGACGCCAGCTCCACGATCCGCCGCATCAGCGCCTCGGGCTTGGGGGTACGGAAACCGTCGACCCCCGCGCTGCGCAGTTCCGCGCGCGCTGTGTCGGTGGACCCGACCTCCTGGGACAGCCAGACGGTCCTGAGCTTCTTGATGCGGCCCGCCTCGTGCCGGTCGCGCTGGTACACGTCGACCCGTGGCCCGGCCCGGCCCCGCACCGTCCGACACACCAGCTCGTCGCCGCGCTCCCCCGCCCGCTCGCGCGACCAGCGCCAGACGGCCGGGCTGAGATCTCCGAACACCGGGAGGATCTCGGTGAGCCCGGGCGCGGGGTCCACGGAGACCTCGCCGGTCTCCGGGTCGCCGTAGAGCGGGTAGGTCATGGTGGGCGTCGTGCGCGGGTTGAATCTCTTGTTGGTGTTGCGCAGGGGTAGCAACCGGTAGGCGACCCCGTCCTCGGCGGTGTGCGGGAAGTCGGAGGGGTCCACCGCCGAGGCCACCCCGCCGGACAGGCGGACGCGTTCGGGGTCCCGCGCGTACACCATGAGTCGGTCGTGGGAGCCGGCGAAGAACCTGTCGAGCTGACGCCCCTTGGGGTTGCTCTCCACGGTGAGGTCGGCGATGAAGGCGTCCGGGCCGAACACCTCGTCGAGCACGCAGCGGACGCGGTGGGCCTCGGCGTCGTCGAGGTGTACCCACACGGTGCCGGTGTCCGCGAGGAGCTCGCGGGACACCACCAGTCGGCGCTCGATGTATCCCAGCCAGCGATGGCGGGGCATGTTGTCGTGGTACCCGTCGAAGCTGCCGCCGCGGTTGTAGGGCGGGTCGAGATACACCAGCTGCGCCGCGCGTGTGGCCTGCAGACCGAGACCGTCCAGCACGTCACCGACCTCGGCGATCCTGCCCCCGTCACCGCAGAGGACGACCCCGGTGACCTGTCCGCCGGCATCAGGGAACGCCTCGGCGAGCTCGGGCACCGGCCCGTGTTCTCCCGGGATCTCGGGCTCGCCCCTCCCGGGCCACGAGACCGAGAACCCCGGGGGCGTCATCGCGGTTCGAGGGTCAGTGCGTCGGTCCTGCGGTAGGCCGTGCCGTAGCGGGCATCCAGGCGTAGCCACGCGCCGCGTTCACTCACCCTCACCGGTTCGCCCTCCGGTGCGCGGCCGGCCCGCTCGGGGACGAAGCCGCACATCACCATGGAGAACACCGTCCGCATGTCCACCGCCACGGGGCTGTCGGTGTCCGCGCGGACGGTGAGCACGTCCTGGTCCAGCAAGGAGGGCGGCAGACCGGCCGGCCCCGCGCTCTCCCGGGCCGCATCGCGCCCGGACTCGGTGAGATCGAGCAGCACCTGCGCGGGGATCGCCTCGACCATCTGGAACCCGTCGGTGGGCGGGAGCAGCCCCTGCCACGAGGAGGTGAGGGGCATCCCGGGATCGACGCGTCCCTCGGCGTCGCCGCGCGGCAGGAGATCGAACTCGGTGAGCAGGTGGTCGGCTCCACACACCACGTCGCCCCGCGGGCAGTGCCCACCGACCGCGCGGACCACCAGGGCGCCGAAGGGCGTCCGGGACCACACGCGCATCCTGCCGTCGTCACCGCTGGTCAACCGCACCACCGCCGCCTCGTCGAGCCGCAGCAGTCGGCGCAGGAGGGTCCGCAGGTCGTCCCTGTCGGCGGGGTCGGGGACCGCGATCGCCTCGCCCCCTCCACCGCCGCGCACCGGCATGGTCACGCCGGATCTCCGTGACGGAACTGCATCAGATGCTCTCGCTCGTCCCGGGTGAACCGGCGCGGCCGCTGGGTGGCGAGGTCGAACGCCGCGATCGTGGACGTGCACTCCACCGCCGGGGGCGCCGAGTCCGGGGTGGCGCGCCCGCGGACCTCGTGACGGGCGACGAACATGGCCGCGCCGACCTTCTCGCACCACATGCGGACCCGGATCGGGCCGTCAGCGCGGGTGACCTGACCGCGGTATCTCACGGCGAGCTCGGTCATCACGGCGCCGGCGGTGAGCGTCGCGGTGGGGATGCCCTCCTCGAAGAGCCACGGGATCCGGGCCTCTTCGAGGAGCGTGATCATCCGCGCGTGGTTGACGTGATGGTAGAGGTCCTGGTCCGACCAGCGGACGGGCAGCGCCGCGGTGAACACGCGGCGTCCCGGCTCACCCGAGATTCCGAGGGGTCCCCCGGCCTCGTAGACGAGCTGTTCGGTCACTCCGAGGGCCTCTCGTCGGTGATCGCCGCCCGCTGGTGCGCTGCCTCGAGGACGTGTCGCACCCCTGTCGGTATCTCCACGGCCGTAGAGGTCGACGCGTCGTAGGCGACCATCACCACGCGCAGCGCGCAGCAGATCTCCCCCGCGGCGTCGAAGATCGTCTGCCGGATCTGGTACGAGGTGGTCCCGACGTGTTCGACCTCGATCTCGACGTCCACAGACGTCGAGTCCCGCAGGACCGGGCGGAGGTGGTCGATCTCGACCCGGCGGACGACCTGCGGCAGGTTGCCCAGACCGAACGGGCCGAACCTGCTGCGGACGAACAGGATCCGGGCCTCCTGTGCGTACTCGATGTACTTGACGTTGTTGACGTGCCCGAACTGGTCGAAGTCCGCCCACCGCACCTGCAGGGTGCAACGGAACGTCCCCCGGTCCGGGGTCTGATCACCGGGACTCATCTCGCCTCCTCGCTCCCGCCGAGTAACGCCGCGCGCTCCTCGGGACTGATCTCGAGTGTCGTGGTCTCGTCCGGCGCCGTCACCACCAGAACGGTGTCGACGACCGCACACGGTTCCGGGCCCGTGGAGTCCGAACCGATCGAGGTCCTCATGGTGAAGGACGTGCGCCCGACCCGCAGGACCTCCACGTCGACCCAGACGCTCGTGGCGCCGTACCCGATGACGCGGCGGAAGTCGATCTCCATCCACCGTGCCAGCGCGATCGGCACCCGCGACCCGGGCACGCCGAACCTGTCCCGGAACCACATCAGTCTGGCGTCCTGGGAGAACTCCTGGAACCGCACATTGTTGACGTGTTGTCCCACGAAGTCCGCGATGCGAAGCGGGATGTGGACCCGGTGGACCTCGCCGGGGGTCCGCGTCTCGGGCGCGGCGTGCGATCCCATCTGCGTCAGTCCCGGGTGAGCTTGCGGTGGGTGACCCGGTGCGGGCGGGCGGCGTCCGGGCCGAGGCGATCGACTTTGTTCTGCTCGTAGCCCTCGAAGTTGCCCTCGAACCAATACCACTGCCCCTCTGCGACGTTCCCCTCCCACGCGAGGATGTGGGTACAGGTGCGGTCGAGGAACCAGCGGTCGTGCGAGATCACCACGGCGCAGCCGGGGAAGTCCTCGAGGGCGTTCTCGAGGCTGCCCAGGGTCTCGGTGTCCAGGTCGTTGGTCGGCTCGTCCAGCAGGATCAGGTTGCCGCCGACCTTGAGGGTCAGGGCCAGGTTCAATCGGTTGCGCTCACCGCCCGAGAGCACGCCGGCCTTCTTCTGCTGGTCCGGGCCCTTGAAGCCGAAGGCGCTCACGTAAGCGCGCGAGGGCATCTCGTTCTGCCCGACCTCGATGAAGTCGTTGCCCTCCGACACGACCTCCCACACGGACTTCTCGGGGTCAATGTTCGCGCGGGACTGGTCGACGTAACTCAGCTTGACCGTGTCTCCCACCCGGACGGAACCGGCGTCCGGCTCCTCGAGTCCGACGATCGTCTTGAACAGGGTGGTCTTACCCACGCCGTTGGGGCCGATCACGCCGACGATGCCGTTACGCGGCAGCGTGAACGACAGATCCTTGATCAGCACGCGGTCGTCGAAGCCCTTCCGGAGATTGTCGACCTCGACGACCACGTTGCCCAGCCGCGGCGGGGTGGGGATCTGGATCTCCTCGAAGTCCAGCTTGCGGTGCTTCTCGGCCTCCGCCGCCATCTCCTCGTACTTAGCCAGACGCGCCTTGGACTTGGACTGGCGGGCCTTGGCACCGGAGCGGACCCACTCGAGTTCGGCCTTGAGACGCTTCTGCAGCTTCTGGTCCTTCTTGCCCTGCACCTCGAGGCGCTCGGCCTTCTTCTCCAGATAGGTGGAGTAGTTGCCCTCGTAGGGGTGCAGCTTGCCGCGGTCGACCTCACAGATCCACTGCGCCACGTGGTCGAGGAAGTAACGGTCGTGGGTGACGGCCAGGACGGCGCCCGGGTAGGCGGCCAGGTGCTGCTCCAACCACAGCACCGACTCGGCGTCGAGGTGGTTGGTGGGCTCGTCCAGCAGGAGCAGATCGGGCTTGCTCAGCAGCAGCTTGCACAGCGCGACGCGGCGCATCTCACCACCGGACAGGTGGGTGACGGGAGAGTCGCCCGGCGGGCAGCGCAGCGCGTCCATGGCCTGCTCGATCTGGGAATCCACGTCCCAGGCGTCCACCGCGTCGAGCTGCTCCTGCAGCCGCCCCATCTCCTCCATGAGCTCGTCGGTGTAATCGGTGGCCATCTCCTCGGCCACCGCGTTGTACCGGCGGAGCTGCACCATGGTCTCGCCGAGGCCGTCCTCGACGTTCTCCTTGACGGTCTTGCTCTCGTCGAGCACCGGCTCCTGCATGAGGATGCCGACGCTGGCCTCGGGGTCGAGGAACGCCTCGCCGTTGGAGGGCTGATCCAGGCCGGCCATGATCTTGAGGATCGAGGACTTACCCGCGCCGTTGGGGCCCACGACGCCGATCTTCGCACCGGGGTAGAAGGACATCGTCACGTCGTCGAGGATCACCTTGTCCCCGTGCGCCTTGCGGACCTTCTTCATGGTGTAGATAAACTCGGCCATTCTACCCTCTCACCTGCGGAAATAATTCACCTCGCCGCAGCCGGGCCGCGGGCACGACCCCATGTTACGTGCCCGCCCGCAGCCCCGGTGAGCCCGGCGGAGGGGCTACCCGCGGCCGCTCGGGTTCAGATCCGGCCGGCCCCCGCC
>NZ_JADDKI010000196.1:0-4419 GCF_015356725.1 Dietzia sp. SYD-A1 | reverse complement strand
GAGTGCCCCGTGCGGGACCGGCCGGCGAGCGCGGGGCCGGTGGGTGAGTGCCCGGTGAGGTCTCGGATGTCCAGCATCGACTCACCCGCCGACCGACTGCAGGACGCTGCACGCCCCGCACGCCGCGCAACCCGCGCGCTGGTCCGACCCGGCCATCCCCAGGCGCTGCAGGTGTGCGCCCACCTCGCGGCTGATGTACTCCACCCGCCTGTGGTCCGGTGCGGGAGCCCCGTCGACGTCGACGGCGAGCGTCCCCGCCTGGGGGCGGTACGGGACGATGAACGGGTAGACCCCCGAGTCGGCGAGCTCCCGCGCGCCGGCGATCATCTCGTCGGGGTCCTCACCGAGCCCGACGAGGAGGTAGGTCGAGACCTGGTTGCGTCCGAACACCCGGACCGCCTCGTCCCAGGCGGCCCGGTACTCGGTCAGGGGGACCGTCGACTTGCCGGGCATCCACCGCCGGCGGGCGTCGTCGTCGAGCGACTCGACGTGGATGCCTATCGCGTCCGCACCGGCCTCGCGGAGGTCGGTCAGCACCGCCAGGTCGGCGGGCGGTTCGCACTGGACCTGGATCGGCAGGTCCGGGACCGCGGCCCGGACGGCCCGGACGCAGCGCGCCAGGTGTGCCGCCCCGCGGTCGCGGCCGGCCGAGGTCCCCGTGGTCATGACCATCTGCCGGACCCCGTCGAGGTCCACGGCGGCGCGCGTGACCTCGGCGAGCTGCTCGGGTTGTTTGACCGGCACGGTGGTGCCGGAGCGCAAGGACTCCTCGATCGAGCAGAACCGGCAGCGCTCGTCGCGGCGGTAGCGGATGCAGGTCTGCACCACCGTCGTGGCCAGGACGTCCCGGCCGTGGAGCCGCGCGATCTTCTCGTACGGCACCCCGTCCGCGGTGCGGCGGTCGTAGAAGCGGGGGCGGCCGATCGCGGAGATCTCGAGCCCGGTGTCCACCCCGTCGCGCAGGACCCGGTCGCCGTCGAAGACGAAGGGGCTGTCGGGGTTGCGGGGCAGCGCGGCGTCGCGCCCGGAGACCACGAGATGCCCGTCGTCGCTGGGCCCCGCGCCCCCGCTGCGGTGCAGGGGCGGGGTGCCCCGGATGCCGAGCAGCGCCAGGTCGACCCGCGTCGAGGTGGCACCTGCGGTGGTGGGGGTGGTCATGATGCCCGTTCCTCTCGGCTGGCGTGACGCCGGGCGATGATGCCGTCGGCGAGGTACTTCGCATCGCGGTCGATCCCGAGGAACCGGCCGGAGCCCCACGTGTGCATCCAGGGCAGGCCCACGAACGACAGGCCGGGGACCTCCGTCACGCCGCGGGTCTGCATGGGGTGGCCCGCGCCGTCGAAGGCGCTGGCCTCGATCCACCGGTAGTCGGGCCGGTAGCCGATGGCCCAGATGATGGTGGTGATCCCCTCGACCGCCAGGTCGAGTGACGTCGGGTCGGCCTCGGGCGCCCACACCGGGGAGTACCTCGACGGCGGCGGGGCGTCGATCCCGTGGGCGTCGATGTGCCGGTCGATGTCGGCGCAGATGGAGTTGTACACGCGGTCCGCCGAGTCCAGGGCGTCGGTCAGCGTCGGGGCGAAGTGCAGTTCGGAGTCCCGTCCGGAGGTGAGCGTGCCGTAGAGGCGCATCCCCTCGGCGGCGAAGCGCCGCAGGTCCACGTCCCGCCCACCGTCGCGGCCGGTGACGTAGTGGTTGGTCTTCTCCTGCGCGGCCTTGCCCCCCGGGTACTGCTGGGCGGGGGTGTCGTACAGCCCCATGTCCGCGAGCCAGGTCATGCAGTCCCGGCCCCGGTAGAACCGGGCGACGCGCGGGGCGTTGCCGACCGCCAGGTGGACACGGCGGCCCGCGAGGTGGAGGTCCTCGGCGATCTGCGCACCCGACTGGCCCGACCCCACCACCAGGACCGCGCCCGCGGCCAGCTGGTCGGGATTGCGGTACTGCTCGGAGTGCAGCTGCACCACGGCGGGGTCGAGGAAGGAGGCGTAGGGCGGGATCACGGGGATCGGGTAGCCGCCGGTGGCCACCACCACCTCGTCCGCGGTGACCGTCCGCTCGCCGACCGGGCCCGCGAGGGTCACCTCGAAGCCGGTCCCGGTCCGGCGGAGCCGCGTGGCGGCCGTGTGCTCGGCCAACGGCGGCTCGAAGGTCTCCAGCCACCCGTGCAGCCACTCCACCACCTGGTCGCGGGTCATGAACCCGTCGGGGTCGGGCCCCTCGTAGTGGTAGCCCGGCAGTCGGCAGTGCCAGTTCGGGGTGACGAGCGTGAAGGAGTCCCAGCGCGTGTCGGCCCAGGCGTGCACGGCGGTCTGCTTCTCCACCACCAGATGTTCGACGCCCGCGGCGCCGAGGTGGTGGCTCACCGAGAGACCGGCCTGGCCGCCGCCGATGACGAGCACCGGGATGTGGGTGCCGGGGGAAACCTGTGTGGGGCTCATGGGTGCTCCTCGAGAGGATCCATGGCGACCACCTCGACGAGGGCGTCCCCGGGGTGGGCCAGGCTCACCGAGGTCACCTGCGCGGCGGTCTCGGCGGCGGAGGTGCACAGGAACCCGTAGCGGGCGCGGACCCGCTCGCCCGCCTCGGTGAGGGCGTGGGTGGCCCGGGCGCGGAACTCGGCGACGCTGAGTCGCTCTCCGACCGTGAGGTGGTCGTGGATCACCAGACTGGGGGAGTAGTAGTCCCGGACCGTGCCGTCGGGCCACCGGACGGCGAAGTTCATCTCAGGCACTGGCGAGCCTCCTCTCCTCGACCGGGTCGTTCAGCTCGACCAGCGGCCCGTAGACGTCGGGACGCCGATCGCGCAGGTGGAACATCCCGGCGCGCATCGCGGAGAAGGTGCCCGCGACGTCGACCTCGGCGACCGCCAGGCCCTCGTCGAGAGTGGTGGTGGCCAGGACGTTCCCGCCGGGATCGACGATCTTGGCGTTGCCCACGTAGCGGAGCGACCCGAAGGTCCCCGCCTGGTTGGAGGCCACCCAGAACACCTGGTTGTCCAGGGCCCGGGCGGAGTCGAAGAGGTTGAACCGGTAGGTCCAGCGGTCCTCCTGCAGGTTGGCGGCGGTCGCCGTGCGCGCCGCCGGCCACGCGGACAGGGAGGCGATGATCTCCGCGCCCTGCAGAGCCATGACGCGAGCGGCCTCGGGGAACGCCTTGTCATAGCAGATCTGCAGGCCCACCCGCCCGACCGGGGTGTCGAAGACCTGGTAGTCGCCGCCGGAGGCGTAGGACATGTTCTCCCCGAGAGGCTGGTGCACCTTGCGGTAGGTCCCGTAGACGCAGGTTCCGTCGAGGACGGCGGCGGCGTTGTAGCGGCTCACGCCGTCGGCGCCCAGCTCGCAGAAACCGATGGCCACCACCAGGTCTCCGACGATCTCCCGGACGCGGGCGATCTCGGGGCCGTCGAGACGGATCGCCGGCGGCAGCGACCGGGCGGTACGCGTGGTGTCGCCGTGGTTGCCGAGGCTGGAGAGATAGCCCCCGATGGCGGCCTCGGGGAAGACCAGGAAGTCGACCCCGCGCTCGCGGGCGAGCTCCGCGTAGTGGGCGATGGTCCGGTAGTTCTGTTCGAGGTCGCGGGTGAAGTTGGCCGCGACCGAGCCGATGGTGGTCATGATGTCAGACCATGTAAGTGGAGTTGATGATGGCGCCCTTGCGGGCGTAGTGGATCAGGGCGTCCTGAACGTCGAGCGGGTGCGCGGGGATCACGCCCTCGATCAGGTCCTCCTCGCGGCCGCCGTGGAGGCCGAGCCCGAAGCGGCAGCAGAACACTGTCCCGCCCTCGGAGATGAACGCCTCGAGGGACTCGTTGATGTTCTGCTCGCCGGGGAAGCCGGAGTCCCCGGTGGTGGGGAATCCGCGGGTGGCGAGGCAGTTGATGGCGCCGGGGCCGTAGAAGTAGATGGCCGACTCGAACCCCTTGCGCAGGGCGCGGGTGGCCTGGAGCACGGCGACGAAGGAGACGGACGACTCGTGGGCGATGCCGTGCACGAGGGTGAAGTACGACTCGCCCTCCTCGGCCTTGTAGTCGGGGAAGATCTTGGTGCCGCCGTAGATGCTCGTGCCCTTGGGCAGCGACGGGTGCGGGATCTCCTTGAGGGAGGCGGCGATGTTCTCGGTGATGGCGGCGTCGAACTCGGGCACTGTGGGCTCCTCGGGGACGGGGTCACCGGAGGGGTTCCGGTGACATGGCAGCGAGTACACGCCCGCGGCGTTACCGCTGCGTGTCGGTCCGTTACCGGGTGGTTGCGATTGGAACAACCCGTCCGGCGTCCACGTAACACACGGGTGGGGCCGCGGCCCGCGACGATGGGGTCCGGTGAGCGGGGTCACGCCCGCGCTCGGCGCTGTCGAGGCTGATTACACTGGTGCTCTCCGTGCGGCCCCGTCCGCCGCGCCCACCCACCCGGAGGACTCACA